>NZ_JALKVM010000114.1:0-21162 GCF_057440575.1 Johannesbaptistia floridana | reverse complement strand
GAACTTGGTCCATCCCAGGTTCGTCTATTGGTTGTGAGGGAATATTTGGAACTTGGTCCATCCCAGGTTCGTCTATTGGTTGTGAGGGAATATTTGGAACTTGTGAATACAAATATTCATTGGCTGATGTGGTGGTTATTGTGAATACAGTAGATAGTAAGAAAATACCACTGAGTAGATAAAATTTTTTTGACATTGAGATTTTCTCCTTTGATTAAAAAAAATTAATAAAAAATTTACCAAGTAACTTCACGTATTGGAGGCTCATCTAGATTGACTGAGCCATTATCTGGTTCGGGATCAGGTAGAGGTACAATTGGGGTATTTGTAGAAAGATAGGGTGCTAAAGTATTTTCAATAACATTGATGGGAATTCCTTGAAATATGCTCTGATCTTCTTCATTTACACCTCGATGAATACCGACAAGTTGATTTTGTTCGTTAAATACAGGACCTCCACTCATTCCTCCCCTCATGGGATTATCTGCTTGAGCAGCTTTATAAGTTAAATTTTCTTGAGGTGTTGGACTAACTATCGTTAAAGGAATAGTGGTCAATTGTTCCGTATCCTGAGGATATCCTAAAGCAAACACTGATTCTTGCGGGCTCACTGGAGGGTTTGCTTTTCTTAGTTCGGCTACAGGGCGATCGCTGCTACTAGCTATACATTTAAATAAAGCTATATCCCCATTGGGATTTCTAAAATCGTCGGGATCCTTAATATCGCCATCGTACTCAATCTCTTGGTTTATCATACATCGTTCTGGAGGCCCATCAAAGCCTCCACCAGTAGACTGTAATTCGATTCTATATGAACCTATACCTTCTGTAAATACATGAGAATTAGTAATGATAAAATAGCTATCTTCCTTAGAGTCTATCACTACTCCACTACCCGCTTGCTCTCCTTCATCATTCGTCCAACTCGTATTGACAATACTAACTGTAACTAACCTAGCTTCAGAACTTACAGTTTCTGCCATCACTGGTTTTACTATAAATAGGCATAAAAGTGGATAAATTAATTTTATAGACAATTTAGTTGCTAAATTCACAAATTACACTCCTTAATAACTTGAGCTCCGATTTTTAAAAATTTTCTCTTATTTTATAACTATTATTTAAAAATCTTTCAACAAATTTCTTTTTTGAGAAGATTCTGACACACCAAAGGATAGTCCATAACCTCTGGGAAAATAATAAACCAAAGTTTCAGAAGGTATTGCCCAACTAGAACTGGATAATAATTCCAATGCTTGATTCGGTGGTATTCCGAGGGAATTTATGACTCTTTCTCCATTTTTATAAAGATAGAGGTCCTCATTGAGAAAAATCATGGGATTTCCCATGCCATTAATACCCACTACTTGCCCATACTCATTAAAAAGAGGGCCTCCACTCATGCCTCTGGGAACGCTAACATAATATCCCAATTGATAACCTTCTTGCATTGGCTTATCTAGACGACGAGAAACCTCACTTATTTCTGTACAACTAAAACCATCTAAATCTACAGTGTGACCAGAAGTTTCACTAGGATAACCTGCGGCCATAACTTGTTTTACTTGTGTTGATTCAGCTATGGTAGCAATTTGATAAATATTTTCGCTTTCAAATTGCAAAATAGCCAAGTCTCTACCAGTTATTTGACCATGGTCATAGCGAACCACAAGAGATGCTTGATGTGTTTTCCCATCTGCTGTTTTGATTGCAAAAAACTCTTTATCTCCTGGGATAACATGACCATTGGTGACTAGTACATAAGTTGCTGGTTCTTGTTTTTGCAGAATAACTCCTGACCCTGAACTTGATTCACCCAAAATCTGAACACTAACCTCCTTTGCTTGAGTACATAGTTGGGCTGGAGGTATTTTTGATGGTTCTGATAGTTCTAGAGTATCAGCCATAGTTTTTGAGCTTTCCCAAAGAAAATCAGTTATTCTAGACAATTCTGTGGCTAAGATAATAGCAGCCCCTAGTATAATAATTTTGGATGTTCTTTTGTTCATAGTTACTAATTTTGTAGACAAATCTACTCAAGTTTTATAAGGTCTAAATCTTATCGGGCTAACTACAAGCCTATCTATAGAGTCACCGCCATAAAGATTATCGACCATTACTATAGACTATATCTGCCTCAATATTTCTCGATAGAAAGCAGGGAGCAGGGTTTTCGGCTTTAACGTACTGGTGCTTTTATCTGAGATATACTTAAGCTTTAATCCTATTATCTAAGAAATAAGACAATAATATAAGTCTATTTTTGGCTTTCTACACCAAAAATAGACTTATACACTTGTTGACATTAAAAACTTGACATTAAAAACCTATTCCTCTGAGATTCTCCATGATTCTATTAGTTTTCAGGAGAATTACTTATCCACAATACCACATTTATTCCATGCAACTGTCTATTAGGTGACTCTAATAAGGTACCATTGTGCAACAATGGAGTTGCCTCACCTGTTTTAGCGTTAGACCTCGCTAATGTTTCAAGCATGGTTTGAGGATCATCACTATGTCTCAAAGTCATTAACAAGTTATCTTCGGAACAATTAATAGGTTGGTTTGTTGGAGCATTGGGAGAAGAACAAAGAACTGGAGTTCCATTCATTCTTCCCTCTACTACGTATCTTAATTGTCCATTTCGATTGATTCTATCGAATCTTTCTGAGACTATGTCACAACGTACTTCTGGTGGATACTCTGGTCCAAAGTCTGTTGTACTCCAAATAACTACAGTTCGAGAATCTGGTCTTATGTTATGAGTTACCACGGTAGCTGGCTTGCCTTGATATGAACCACAAGTGAATGTTGCAGAAATACGCTTTGCTTGAGCTGTAGTAGGTTGACTAAAATTAGCAACTGACATAGAAGCGATCGCTAAACCGCCTAGTAAGAAATGACCGATGTTTTTAAGTTTCATAGCGCCATCACCCTTAATATTTTATTTATTTGTAATAATAGTTTTTATCATAGCACATAAATTTACTACTTATACATAATAGTACCTAAATTTTAAGATTTTTTGAGCTAATAAAATTAATGTTGGGTTGAGTGCTGATCTCGAAGAGATCTCGCTCCTAGGCGAGTACACCCAACCTACAAAATGCTCAAAGAGTTGGTCACAAATTTACTGATAACAATTTCAAACCTATTGGCCTTACATATCTGATTGAGGAGAGTTACTTATCCACAATACCACATTTATTCCATGCAACTGTCTATTAGGTGACTCTAATAAGGTACCATTGGGCAACAATGAAGTTGCATCACCTGTTTTAGCGTTAGAAGTCGCCAATTGTTCAATCAGGCTTTGAGGATCATCACTAGGTCTCAAAGTCATTAACAAGTTATCTTCGGAACAATTAATAGGTTGGTTGGTTGGAGCATTGGGAGAAGCACAAAGAATCGGATATCCATTCATTCTTCCCTCTACTAGGTATCTTAATTGTCCATTTTGGTTGATTCTCTCGAATCTTTCTGAGACCATGTCACAACGTACTTGTGATGAATAACCTGGTCCCAAGTCTGTAGTATTCCAAACAATTAGAATTCGAGAATCTGGTCTTATATTACTAGTGGCCACAGTGGCAGGCTTGCCTTGATATGAACCACAAGTGAATGTTGCAGGAATAGGTTTTCCTTGAGCTGTAGTAGGTTGATTAAAATTAGCAACTGACATAGAAGCGATCGCTAAACCACCTAGTAAGAAATGACCAATGTTTTTAAGTTTCATAGCGCCATCAACCTTCTTAATATTTTATTTATTTGTAATAATAATTTCTAGTATTGCACATAAATTTACTACTTATACATAATAATACCTAAATTTTAAGATTTTTTGATGACATAGAAGCGATCGCTAAACCACCTAGCAACAAATGACCAATGTTTTTAAGTTTCATAGCGCCATAGCCCTTAATATTTTATTTATTTGTAATAATAATTTCTAGTATTGCACATAAATTTACTACTTATACATAATAATACCTAAATTTTAAGATTTTTTGATGACATAGAAGCGATCGCTAAACCACCTAGCAACAAATGACCAATGTTTTTAAGTTTCATAGCGCCATAGCCCTTAATATTTTATTTATTTGTAATAAGAGTTTTAATCATAGCACATAAATTTACTACTTATACATAATAGTACCTAAATTTTAAGATTTTTTTAGCTAATAAAATTAATGTTGGGTTTCGTGCCTCAACCCAACCTACAAAATGCTCAAAGAGTTGGTCACAAATTTACTGATAACAATTTCAAACCTATTGGCCTTACATACAGGGCTATTTCATTCATTTTTTTATTTCAAAATGTAACGTTTAAACAGTAGGCTTTTTACTATGTTTTTTAAAAGAAAAATAAATCCGAGATTTATTATTAGCAAAAAAGCCCCTCTCCCTGCTCCGGTGCTCCCTGCTCCGGTGCTTCTCCTCACCATTTTCGCGGATTAAGAACGAAATAGCCCTGGCCTTGCATATCTGATTGAGGAGAGTTATTTATCCACAATACCACATCTATTCCCTGTAATTGTCCATTGGGTGACTGATACAGAACTAAAAGTTAATTATGGTACTACTTTAACTTTGGTACCAATGCTTACCCGACTATAAAGGTCGATAATATCTTGATTGTGCATTCTCACACAACCATGGGATACAGCTTGACCAATTAGGCTAGGATGAGGAGTTCCATGAAAACCAACTTGAACTTTATTATTTGTCCAAAAGCCAATCCAAGCGATTCCCAAAGGGTTTCTATTTCCAGGAGGAATCACTTCTCCTGTAAAAGGATTTCTCCAAGTGGGATAATATTCCATGATGAATATATAAAACTCCCCTTGAGGAGTTTCCCAGCCTTGTCTACCTATAGCCACAGGATATGTAGTTTGTAATTGACCTGCTTGATATAAATATAGAAGGCGGTCACTCAAATCTAAAACTAAATATGGTTCTAGATATTGTAAATTATTACTTTCTTCAGGAGATGTTTCTAATCTCTCTGGTAGCAATTGGGGTAATTTTGACTTTTGAGTGGTAAAACCATCTTCTAGATTTTTAGTAGCTGCTTGAGTATTTTGGATTGCAAAAATATTGCTTAAAACTAAAACTAAGCAGATAAAAGAAGATATTGAAGTTGGTATGTATAATACTGATTTGACAATTTTTCCTACTTTTGCCTTTTGCCTGGGGTATCTAGCCAGACTTATTGCGGTTTTGGATGAACAATTGAGCGATCGCCGAACCATTTTTAACTCCTCAAAATTTTTCAATCATTAGCAGTCAAAATTCCAAATATAACATGGTTCTTTTGGTGGGGGGTCGGGAATTTTTTCATGGTCTATTGAGGGAATTGGTGGTTGTGGTTGCGGTTGTGGTTGTGGTTGCGGTTGTGGTTCTGGTTGTGGTTGTGGTTCTGGTTGTGGTTCTGGTTGTGGTTCTGGTTCTGGTTCTGGTGGTATTACTGGTGGGGTTGGTTCTTCTGGTTGTGGTGGTATTACTGGTGGATTTGGTGTTGGTGTTTCTTGCCGCAATAGGATCAAGATTATCGCCATTAATACTACAATTATTCCTCCTAAAACCAGAGGTAGCCACAATTTACTTAATTCGGGAGTCTTTTTAACTTTCTGAGAATCTTTGTTTATCTGAGGTTGAGTCTTATTTTCTGGTTTTGGGTTGGTTGGAGTATTTTTGGCTTTTATGGGTGGCGAAGTTCCTTCAAGTACTGTTAACATTTCTGTAGCTGATTCAAAGCGTTTACTTACTTGAGGGTGAATAGCACCATCTATTACTAAAGCTAATTTAGGTTCTATTTCTGGTATATGTTTGCGCCAGATAATTTCCCCTGTATCACTATTTGTTTCTAAATCTTCTGGTGTACGACCAGTTAAGAGGTAAATCGCTGTTATACCTAAACTGTAAAGGTCGCTGGACTCTACAGGACTTCCCGAGGCTTGTTCTGGTGATATATAACTTAATTTATTAGTTTTAGGCTTTTGAGGGCTTAATATTTGCCTCACTGATCCAAAATTTACTAATACAGGTAATTTATCCTTACTGCGTAGAATAATGTTTTCTGGTTTAATATTGCGATGAATAATTTTTTGACTGTGAATATATTCTAAAACTTTTAAAATATCTGCAATGATTTTACTTGTCCTTTTAGTGCGAGACTCTAAACTCCCTTGTTGAAATTGTTCGTGTTTTAAATTGATACCTCGTATCCATTCATGAACTAAGTAAAATGTCCCACCTTCAGAAAAGTAGTCATATAATTCAGGTATTTGACTATGATTTTGGCCTAACTTTTTTAAGACAGCACATTCTTGTTGAAATTTTTCTTCTAGAGTAAATTCAGGAGTTAACATATCTGAGTTGAGTTTCCTGATTACACATTTAGATTTAGAAGTCATACTAGTATCTGTGGCCAAGAATGTTTCTTCCAAGTCTTCTGTCGCCAAAGGTCCAAGAATGCGATAACGGTCATTTAGTATAGTATTTTCGGTAATTTGTGATTGCTGATACATAATAATCTCAACTCAGTAATCTTTAAATATTATGTTAGCTCAAAAGATGTTGTAATTGGTTCAACAGACTTCTAATAGTATCTAAGATTATACTTGGTTCAGCAGGAGCGATCGCCCCCTAAATGGTTACGAGAAATTGCTTGTTTGAGTTTAAATGCTTTAACTGCTAAGACACCTACTTATGATTTAGTTAAAGAAGCTTTAAACTAAGCTGATGAAAAAACTAGCAACCTTGATCTCATATCTTGCACTCCTAAAAAAGTACTAAATAGGCCAACAGGCGAAAATCAATTTTTAAGTGGTTAGGATCAATTCTTTTACTTCAATACTTATTACTTCAAGACTTCAAAACTCCTAATTCATCCCCCACCAGTAACTTTTGATAAAGATGCTTTGGTGTGAGTTAACGCACCCTACTTTTTTAGATTGAAATTTGTTATGCTAATCTAATTGATGAATTTTTGTTAAAACTTACAGATATACAGTACCATGTTACTAGCTTATTTATTGGTTGAGGCTCTAGTTAACTCTGCATTTACACCACAAAGTAATATAAACGAAAATATGGTTATTGCTCAATCTCGTGTTCTGTATGAATGCACGCAAAACGGAGTGAGTCCTGCTATATCAGATTCTCAATTACAAGATGGATTTTACTGTCTAATACCTGTTTCCGCTGGTAAGTGTATAGGTTATGCTGATGGATTCGGATATAGCCGTATTAACAATACAGATCCTAGAGGGATGATAGATTGTGATGGTGTTACAATTGTCGAGGACAGACTAGACGGGGAAAAGTATTATCGATTTAGCCATAAAGATCAATTTATTTTAGAAAACTAGTGTTTTTACCTAGTTTTTATTGATAAAAACCTACTTACTTTTTATCTCCTGCTATCTAAAATTATACTGTGTTCAGCACGGGCGATCGCTTATACTCATATCTTGCACGCAAATACAAAAGTACAGAAATTGGCTAACAGGCGAGAATCAATTTTTAAGGGGTTAGGATCAATTCTTTTACTTCAAGACTTCAAGACTTCTTACTTCAAGACTTCAAAACTCATTTAAAGGCGATCGCCAAATTCTTGTTTTATTTGCGTCAGTTATATAGCCATATAAATAAGTTATGAGTTGATTGTGCCTTTCCTCTTTCCTTGGCTCATATCTTGCACGCAAGTACAAAAGTACAGAAATTGACCAACAAGCTACTACTTCAAAACTCATTACTCATTACTTATTACTTATTACTCATCTGTTGGTGCGTTACGGGCTTCGCCCTAACACACCCTACAACTACAACTCATTACTCATTACTCATTACTCATTACTCATCTGACGGTGCGTTACGGGCTTCGCCCTAACACACCCTACAACTACAACTGATTAGTCATTACTCAACCACAACCAGTAACATGACGGTTTTGATGCTTTGGTGTGAGTTGTTGGGTTTCGTGACCAAGGGCCCAACCTACAGGCTACTTCAAAACTCATTACTCATTACTTATTACTTATTACTCATCTGACGGTGCGTTACGGGCTTCGCCCTAACACACCCTACAACTACAACTGATTAGTCATTACTCAACCACAACCAGTAACATGACGGTTTTGATGCTTTGGTGTGAGTTGTTGGGTTTCGTGACCAAGGGCCCAACCTACAGGCTACTTCAAAACTCATTACTCATTACTTATTACTTATTACTCATCTGTTGGTGCGTTACGGGCTTCGCCCTAACACACCCTACAACTACAACTGATTAGTCATTACTCAACCACAACCAGTAACATTAGGGTTTTGAGGCTTTGGTGTGAGGTAAAGTCGGGAGAGCCTATTAATTAGCCTGTAAATGATTCAATATCAATTGAAATACATTGACTGCTTCAATTTTACTTTCTGGTAACAAGTTTACCTGATGAGTAATGAATACTGGACAGTCTTGTGGTGTAGAAGGAATATGACCGTGAGACCCTTTAACTAAATTAGCATCTAAGGGAATTACATCCATCAGGTAACGAAACCCTAATTGTTTTTGCAAGAGTTTTAAGCCAATTTTAAGTTGAGGAATCTTAATCTCAGGATCCAGGAATAGTTCTACAGGATCGTAGCCAGGCTTACGATGAATATCTACTGTTCTAGCAAAATCTGGAGCTAAATCATCATTTAACCAGTAATAGTAAGTAAACCAAGCTTCTGGTCTGGCTACAGCAATTAAATCACCACTACGTTGATGGTCTATATTATATTTTTGCTTACCGACACTTTCTAAAACTAGATCAATCCCGGGTGTATTTTCCAGTAAACTTTTAACCTTTGATAGTACCTCAGGGTTATTGATATACACATGAGCAATTTGGTGATCAGCTACTGCAAATGCTTGACTAGCACCAGCATCTAGCATTTCCCGGCCTAACTCTTCTCTTACTTCTAATAGTTCTGCTTCTCTAAGAATACGGTTAATGTGAACAGGTTGGTTAACAGGGGTAATCCCATATTCAGAAAGTAAAATAACCTGGACACCTCGGTTTTCATAAAAATTAATCAAATTATCGCAAAGATCATCAATTTCCTGAAGATCTTTGGTTATCTGAACTGGTTCACAGCCAATTTTTTGTAAGCAATAATCTAGATGAGGTAAATAAATAAGTGTCAAAGTAGGACTTACCTGAGTTTCTAAATATTTAGCAGACTCTGCAATCCATTGACTAGATTCTATTGAGGTAGATGGTCCCCAAAATTTAAATAGAGGAAATTGCCCTAAGTTTGTTTGAAGTTGGTTACGCAAGTACGCAGGATGGGTATAAATATCTGGAATTTTGCGACCATCTGCCGGGTACATGGGTCGAGGTGTGACTGCGTAGTCAACATTGGAGTACATATTGTACCACCAAAATAAATTAGCACAGGTAAAAGAAGGGTCTATCTCACGAGCTACTTCCCAAATTTTAGGTGATTCTACTAACTTATTTGACTGTCGCCAAAATTTCACTTCACAACTCTCACGAAAGTACCAACCGTTAGCAACAATTCCAGTTTGGCTTGGCCATTTTCCGGTTAAATAGGTACTTTGAGCTGTACAGGTTACTGCTGGTAGCACTGGTTGAATCGTAGCCATTTTTCCAGCATTTACCCAATTACTCAATTTTGGTGTGTACTTCCCGATTAGTTTTGGGCTTAAGCCAACCACATTAATAACAACTGTTCTTTTCATGAATCTAATTATCTACAAGTATATATCTCACATCTTCCACGTTTAGCATTAATTCTTTAACTCATTACTTAAAGACGTAAAGACTTCAAGACTCAAAAGGTAAAGAGTCTAACACCCACTGATATTCTCGCTGAATAGAATCAATAATATCTAGTTTCATCTCTGGAGGCAAAACTTCCCATGTATAAGTTTCAATTTCTAGATGATTACAAAATGAAACTTCAGAGAGTAATTGAAAAATACTAATAATATGGTCTTGGGTGGAGCTAAAGGAACGATAGTTTTTGATAAAGATGGGCACATGGAAATGAGTACGCCATTCTATACCGGAGCTACTGCTTAAAGCCTCTAGAGATTCGCTCAAATCTCGATAACGATGCAAAGTTCCTGATGAGGTAAGCTCAATCACTTGATGTAAATAGGTAGATTCAGCGAATATTTCTAGATTATGATATATTTGTTGCCGCTCTGACTGAGAAGGTGGAAGGAAAATTTGAATAGCTGAACTTATCTGAAACTTGCCAATAGCGATTCCTGCTTGCTTAAATTTACTTAAAGCTATCGATGGTTCTTCATATTCTACAGCAAAATGACAAGTGTCGTAGCATACTCTAATATGTCTTCTAATCCAAGTTTCAGCTATATTCCTTGTTACCCCAAATTTTTGTTGTAGATAACTTGTTCCTACTGGGAGTAGCCAATCTTGAAAAAAAGCAATTACTTCATCGGCATTTTCTAATAAGGCATCAGGTTCTGGTTCAATATCTAAATGTATTAATTTACCAGTATCTGCTTCAACTTGAGCCATCTGTGCTACTACTTCTGCTAAGTTGAAACTGCAATTTTCCCAAAGATTCTTAAGATAATCTGATTGTGTTTGCCACCAAGGTTTGTATGATAGAGGAACTGTAGAAATGCCACCATCTATTCCTTCTGGTAATACTTTGCTTAAGATGGTAACTAAGCGCTTGGTATATTCTAAACGCTCATTTTTGGACCAATCTGGGGCATAAACCTGGTCTTTAACTACTTGATTATGAAATCCACCGTAGGGAAAACCGTTGATAGTAAATATGTAACAATCTTCCTTGGCTAACCAATCTTGTAATTCTTTTAAGTTATTCTCTGATAGTAGTTCTTCACTAGCTATATTGGCTAGGCGTAAACCAATACCGAAAGAATTCTGGGGCGAAAGTTGTTTTTTAAGCTGAGGAATATAATTTTGTAGGTTGCCAAAGACCTTATGCCAAGTTTCTCCTGGATGAATATTTGTGCAGTAAGTGAGGTGATAGGGATGATCACCTCTAAGACCCATAATTCTCATAAAGATTTCAACAATTGATTGATTGATTAGCTAGTTGAGCGATCGCTTGCCGATATTTCTCTAAATCCACGTGGTGAACTTCTACTCCTTTTCCGATTCTATTAAGCAACATAATTGTAAGTTGACCGCCTAAATGTTCTTGAAACTCTCTTAAGCCTCGGAAAAGGGACTCAGGATGCTCTGGATTATCTAGGTGTTTGCCTAATTCGGGAACATATAGGGAGAAACCCAATGTTTTAAATAAGTTGTAAATTCTGATTAAATCATCTTGGGAAAGTAGCCCACAAAGATAAGAATATGTAGAATCAAGTGCTATACCAATAGCTACGGCTTCGCCGTGGCGCAGACTATAGTTAGTCAATTGCTCTAAACGATGAGCTGCCCAATGTCCGAAATCTAAAGGACGAGAAGATCCCATCTCAAAAGGATCGCCATTACCAGCAATATGTTGCATATGTAGCTGAGCACAGCGATAGATAGCCTTTTCCATAGCGTCTAAGTCTCGTGTTGCGATCGCTTTTGCTTGATTTTCAAGCATTTCAAAAAAAGCGGCATCTTTAATCAAAGCAACTTTTACTGCCTCTGCCATTCCAGCTCGCCAGTCTCTGTCATTGAGGGTTGTTAAAAAATTAGAATCATTTAATACAGCATAGGGAGGGGTAAAAGTTCCCAAAAAGTTCTTCTTGCCAAAAGCATTGATACTATTTTTGACGCCTACTCCTGAATCATTTTGGGCTAATACTGTAGTCGGAATCCGAATCATACGGATGCCTCGGTGGGCTGTAGCTGCCGCATAGCTTACCATATCCAAAACGGCCCCTCCTCCAATACCTATTACATAAGAGTGGCGGCATAGTTTGGCTTTATCCATACTTTCCTGTAATAAGTTGACTATATTTGCATCGTTTTTCGCTACTTCTCCTCCAGGTACTAGAATTGGTGCTACCGTTAACTTTAGTTTATTTTTGTAGCATTTAATGTATTCGTAAATTTTTGCCACAAGTTGTGGATAATACTGTAATAAACCATCATCTACAACTACCATTATTTTTGTAACTGTTGTTTCTCTTTGACTGACAATTACGTCAACCAAAAGAGAGTTATCGCAGTCAAATAGCCCTCGTGTGAAATAAACACCATACTTGAAAGCAACAGTAAATTGCTGTTGTATTAATTCATGTTTATATGTTTTTTTTCCATAATCTGTAGAAATCATGAAAGTAATTTTTGATATTTACTTTAGTTTTGTTAAACTATATCATATAAATACTGAGAATTTCAAATACTAGGAACAAGTTTCAATAAGTTTTGTTAAAATTTAGCGTATAAACACTGAGAATTTTCAAGAATGAAAGGCAACTTCAACAAAAGTACAACGAGTACTCACTTAGTCAGAGTTACTAGCCAAGTCCAGAGCTGGTTGAAAAATCGGTTAACAGAAGAATCTTGGCAATGGTTAATACAAGTAACACAAAAGTTAGAAGAAACTCCTTCAGAGCGGCTTTTGTTTACTTTCTATAGCATGGCTCCACGCAAAGTAGGAAAAGCAGACTTGCTTCTTTCACCAGAAGATGTAGAACTAGCTCAAACCCTACGTACCAACTGGAACCTAAAAAAATGGAGCGTAGATCAGCTAACTCGAACTCTCTTACTGTTGCTTTTTCCTTCCCATAATTCAGATAACTATATAGAAGCTTTGAAAAAGCTTGTAACAGCATCAGATGTAAGTGAACAGGTGGCATGGTATCAAAGTTTACCAGTTCTTCCCCACCCAGAAAGATTTATACCACAGGCAATAGAGGGGCTACGCACGAACATGAATTCTGTGTTTAATGCGATCGCCCTCAACAATCCCTATCCATCTGAATATTTTACTGAACCCTCTTGGAATCAGATGATTCTCAAAGCAATATTTATCGGTAGCAACTTAAGTGAAATACAGGGATTAGAAAAACGAGCTAATGCTAACCTAGCTCGCATGTTATCTGATTATGCCCACGAAAGATGGACAGCAGGACGTAAAGTAAATCCGCAATTGTGGCGTCCTTTTGGTCTGTTTGCTGAGGGTGATTTAATCAAAGATTTAGCTTATATTCTCAAAGAAGGAGAAAATTTTGAGCAAGAAGCCGCAGCATTAGCTTGTGCTAGTTCTTCTGATTTAAAAGCTCGCTCACTTTTAGCTCAAGTTCCTCATTTAGAAGAAAAAATTGCTAATCAACAACTTACTTGGTTAAGTTTTAGCGAGAATCACCCTTAACTCAGCTCTTGCATCTTTACCTAATGTTACTGGTTGGGGTTGAGTAATGAGTAATGAGTAATGAGTAATGAGTAATGAGTAATGAGTTTTGAAGTAAGAAGTCTTGAAGTTTTGAAGTAATATCAAGTCCGTTTAATCAGTTATATTATGAGATATTGATGCAAATACTTAAAAACCATCTCCCGTGCTCCGGTGCTCCCGTGCTCCGGTGCTCCCTGCTCCCGTGCTCCGGTGCTCCCTGCTCCCCCTCTCCCATTTTCGCCTGTTGGCCTATTTAGTACTTTTTTAGGAGTGCAAGATATGAGCTTAAGGTTCATAAGCAATAATGTATTTATTAACAATCAATGGAGAGAAATTATGTTAAACAATCAAATGATGGTTATTGATCCTCATATTCACATGACATCTCGCACTACTTATGACTATTTGATCATGAAACAATATGGAGTGGTTGCGATAATCGAGCCGTCTTTTTGGCTAGGACAACCCCGTACCAATGTAGGTAGCTTTCAAGATTATTTCAACAGTCTGATTGGCTGGGAACGCTTCCGTGCTGCACAATTTGGTATTCGCCATTACTGTACTATATCTCTAAATCCCAAAGAAGCAAATAACGAAAAACTTGCTGAAGAAGTTATGGAACTTCTACCCTTGTACGCATCCAAAGAAGGAGTTGTGGCTATAGGGGAAGTAGGCTTTGATGATATGACCGCAGCAGAAGAAAAATATTTTCGTCTTCAACTAGAATTAGCCAAAGAACTAGATAAGTTAATTTTGGTTCATACCCCTCATCGCAATAAAAAAGAAGGAACAATTCGTAGTATGGAGATTTGTTTAGAACACAAAATAGATCCTCTTCAAGTTGTTATGGACCATGCTAATGAAGAAACTGTAGAAGAAATTTTATCAAGAGGATTTTGGTGTGCATTTTCTATCTATCCCAATACTAAAATGGGAAATGAGCGCATGGTAGAATTAGTTAAAAAATACGGTAGTGAACGCATTATTATTGATAGTGCTGCCGATTGGGGTATGAGCGATTCACTAGCAGTACCAAAAACAGCGCTATTGATGCAACAAAGAGGTATTCCAGAAGAAGATATACAGAAAGTGTGCTACGGTAATGCCCTCAAAGCCTACGGTCAAACTGGGGATATGAAAGAAGATGACTGGCTTAATCCCGATCCAATTGACCAAAGACAATTATACAATGGTAATTCTGTACTTCGAGGACAAACACCAGTGATATCAGATTCAGAAGAACAATCAGTGATCATTCGTTAATTTTGAAGATTTTTTACTATAGTACTATGGAAAATTTAGGCTTCCGGTCTCAGCCAATCTGGGGTTATTTACAACTGATGCGACCTGCTAATATTGTGACAGCATGGGCAGATATTCTCATAGGTTATGCAGCCGCTGGTATAAATACTGAATTTGACCATGTCCCTGTGTCCCTAGTTTGGCTGTTACTATCAACTACTGGTCTATACGGTGGAGGAGTGGTCTTCAACGATGTATTTGATCGAGATTTAGATAAAATCGAGCGTCCCGAAAGACCTTTACCTAGTGGCCGTATTTCTCTAAAACAAGCGACAATCTTGGGAAGCCTACTCTTGGTCATGGGAGTGTTGGCAGCTACACAAGTTTCTCTGATAAGTGGAGCGATCGCTTTATTTGTAGCCTTTGCTGCCTTAAGCTACGATTCCCTGGGCAAAAATTACCCATGGTTGGGACCTTTGAATATGGGTATATGTCGGGGTGGTAATTTATTACTAGGTGTAAGTATATTACCGGAGATGCTTTCTGAACGATGGTTTTTAGCTTTGATACCTATAGTTTATATTGGGGCAGTAACCACAATTAGTCGAGGTGAAGTACAAGGGGGTAATCGCCAAACTGGTTTCTTTGCCATTAGCTTAATTATGTTGATTTTAATTAGTACTTTTGCCCTAAGAATAGTCACTGATTATCATTTTCTCCAAGTACTACCCTTTGATATTTTATTTGCAGCACTGGTATTACCTAGTTTTATTAAAGCCACTCAAGAACCAACTCCCGTTATGATTCAAAAAGCAGTTAAATCAGGGGTTTTATCTTTGATTGTTTTAGATTCGGCGATCGCTGCTGGTTTTGCTGGATTGCCCTATGGTTTAATCATTTTAATGCTTTTACCTTTGTCGATTTTACTGGCTCGTTTATTCGCAGTTACTTGAACTATCGGTTGTGCATCAATACTGCGTAGGTTTTGAATCAAACATATTTATCTTTAGAAAGCACCGGAGCTTCAACATAGGGGTTTTTGGCTTTGTACTTAATCTCCTTTTAAGCTTACTCTAATCAATAATTTTCTGTTAACCGAGTAGTATTGGTTTGTGCATCAAATAAATGTGGGATAACAAATAAGATCATTGCTACTCCATCTGAGATTAACACCTGAGGGGGTTTGGTTGCCAAGAATAATGCTATCTTCTACTATCTAAAATTATACTGTGTTCAGCACGGGAGATCGCCCGATAGGTTTGGGCTATGGCTTGGGTTTCTACAGAAATAGATGTAATGCCCCATTTTACCAAGTCTGTAATTATCTCTGGATATTGTACAGGTCCTTGACCACAAATAGAACAAGGTATATTATTTTTTTTGGCTAATCTAATTAGTTTTTTAATGGCTATTTGCACTGCGGGATGTTTTACTGTCAATTCTGGAGAAATTGAGGGGGATTCGCGATCAATTCCTAATAATAATTGTGTTAAGTCATTAGTGCCAATAGAAATACCCTGAACTCCAGCGGCTACATATTCAGATAACTGAAAAATTACTGAGGGGACTTCTGCCATGATCCAAACTTGAAAGGAAGCATAAGAGAGTAAGCCTATTTCTTCTATTTGGCGATAATAATTTTTAAATTCCTCTACACTGCGAATATAGGGCAAAATAAGTTTAAGATTAACAGAATTTTGCTCCATAACATTTAAGAGTGATTCCAATTGTAACCTAAATAAATCTTGTTTAAATCTCAAACAATCTTCTGGTAAGTCTAAATTAGACCAATCAACAGAACGATAAAATACAGGGAGAGAAGCAAAATTACTAGTAATTTGGGTAATAAATTGAGAAAACTCTTGGAACAATATAGATTTTTCTCTTTCCATCCATACCCCTAAAGGTTGTTTAGCAAGTAAATTCAATAAAAAAAATTCTGAACGTAATAAACCCACTCCATCAATTGGTAAATTAGCCAGTTGAGTAACTGATTCCGGTTGACTGATATTAACTAGGAGTCGGGTAGCAATAGGATAAAAATTGGTTAGGGGGTTAACTTCTTCAGGGAAAGATGGCTTAATTTCCTCAGTCTGTTTAGCTGTATTTTCACTCTTTAATAAATTAATTATTCCTATATCCCCATTTATCTGTATAGTCGTGTTAGTTTTAATCAATTGGGTTGCTCTTTTTACACCCACAACAGCAGGAATACCTAATTCCCTAGCTATAATAGCGCCGTGACTTGTCATCCCACCAGATTCTGTAATGATTCCTGCGGCTTGTTTGATTAAAGGTAAGTAATGGGGAGTGAGAGTTTTTAGGACTAAAATTGGTTTATGTGTAAAATCTTGCTGATAATCATCACCATCGGCAATAACTAAAGCTGCTGCTGTTATTCTCCCGGAAGAAGCGCCTAAACCTTTTAAAACTAGGGGAGAATTATTTTGATGAGCATCCATATTATCGAGAATTTCTGGGGTTACTTGAGTCAGATAAAGTTTAACTGGAGAACTTTTGCAAACAATCCAATGAAATTGGTTAATATTTGGGTATTCTTGGCTTAATTTTACCGCTAAATCAGTTATTTTCTGTAAATTTGTGGCAGTCAATGTGAACTTTTTTTGTTGAGTTTCTGGGAGTATATAGCGATTGAGACTATCTTGCTGTTTATTCAAATTATAGGTAATCATTTTGTTCCCCAATTTTTGGGTTTTTTCTTCCTGATTAAAACGATTGACTTGATAGTTATCAGGTAATACTTCTCCCTGAGTTTGAGATAATTCATAGCCCCAACTAGCGGTGATATTAAACACAGACTGATTAATTTCCGTAGAGCCAGAGGCGATCGCCTGATAGCATGGTTGAATGAGAATAGCGAGTTTAAGATCCTCTAAATTAAATTGATTTTTTTTAGCTAGAAACAAGCTTTTAGCGCTAAATAAATCTGCCCAGATGCTTTTTACCTGTTGAGATAAGCTGTAGGAATTACTTTGGGAAAATTGAGAAGATAGTAGTTGTTGCCACTGTTGTATATTTTCATCAACTCCTGACACAGAAGAAGATAAACTGAGCAAAGGAGTTGATAGTTTATTTACATACTGTAAAATTGAATCCAGCCAATCTTGGGGAAGAGGAAAATTAAGAATTTGTTCACGACTTTGGTTAGCAAAAACTTGTAAAGCTTTCCAATTTTCCACATCAAGCAGACTAAAATCAGCTTTGAGTGTAGCCATCCCCAAGGAAAGCTCTAAAAATTCCTCAAACATATTGCTACTGATAACTAAACCAGATAGCACGGGATAGCCGTGCCGTTGCATTTGACTCAAACTCAAAGCTTTAGAGCCTACAGCTAAGATTTGTTCGGGTTGAATTTCCTTTAGCCAATATAGCATTTTAGACGCTTGCATATCCTAGGCGGAGTTAAGAGTATAATCAATCATCCAGATTGCCATTGCCCGTAAATAGTGACTAGCGCGAAACTTTCCCTCAGGGGTAATAGCTTCTGGAGTACGAAATTGCAATCCATTGGTATAAATTTGTTTTACCACAGTTTCAGCTAGTTTTAAACCTTCTGTAGGCATACCCGAATTAATTAAAAAAGCTGCCAAGGCAAAATTAATTCCGGTCCACACTTCTAATTGATGGGTGCTGTCGGGGTTTTCTGGTTTGCCGTCTAATTTTACGCCATTAGCTGCACCTATTGTACCATCACAGAAGTTAAGAAAACAGCTATTGTAGATAGTTTTGAGGGTTATTTGAGCATATTCTGGGTCTACCACGGGGGGTAATCCCAATAATTGGGTAAAAAATTGACCACAAAGTTGATCTGCCATAACTATTTCAGAATTACTCTGACTATCTAGACGATAATATTGGCCATTCCAGAGTGTTTGGTGATATACTTCCCTGGCTTGTGTTAACCAGGATTGGTAGATTTCCTGGTGAGTTTGCACTCCTTGGGGGTAATCGGGGGGTTGTAATTGAGGATTCATTGGGGGATTATCTAATAAAATATCAGCGATGGCATTAGCTGCTTCTAGAGAGGCAATCCATAAGCCGCCACAGTAGGCGCTAATTCCTTGTAATTCCCAATCATCAAAAGTTTGATCAGGTGCTCCTCCATTTTCTGGTATACCGTCTCCGTCTTGGTCAAACTGTTTTAAATAATTGAGAGTCATGGTGATACTTGGCCAACATTCCCACAAGAAATCAATATCTTGGCTACCAGTTAACACAAAATCCCGGTATACCTGTAAAACAAAATCACAGCTTAAATCTTTCCATTGATTGCAATCTTGATAACTAGTATAGTTAGTTTTTTCCCAGGGGTGTTCATTCGGTGCCCCTAAATCGTGGGGTGTTGCCCCTCTCAACTTACGTACTGCTTCTGCTTGATTGTAGCCTATGACTCGTTTAGTATTGTCTGATTGTGGAATTCCTCTAGCAAAAGCTTCTAAAATTGACTTATCTAGACGTGGCCATAACCTTGCCAAACCCATAGAACCATACAATCTTACATCTATACTTTCGTACCAACGATAATCAAGGCATTCGAGTACAGCAAATTGTCCTACTGGATCATCTTCCGTGGCTGCCGTCCAAATAGTACCCCCTTGACTCAAAAGATATAACTCGTTAAAAAGAGCTGTTTTTAGCCAATTGGGGTAATCAGAACGCTGAATAATGGGAGATTGCCAATCTTGAATTCTATCTTGCCAAGTAGCACTTTGTTTTAAAGCCGTCCGTACCATTGGCCAAGCATTTTTAGCATTACGACCAAAAAAATCCGTATAGCGACGATAATAAGTTACATCTGAGGCAAATTCCATTACAGGTAAATCCCAGGCTAAGACAAAGGGAATTTTGCGAGTTTTACCGGGACGAACTGTGAAACGTACTGCTATTGCCCCTGCTAGTTGTTCTCCTGGGGCTGCGGGGGTTTCATCTTGTTTATCCCCTAACGACCCATTTCTGGCGAAATCATCCCATACTGCCGACCCATCTTCTTTAGGATTCCAGCGAGTTTGATAAAATACTTCTAAACTAGGATTAAGGATACTCGCGATACAAAACTGTCCTTCTCCTTCTTTTACCTCATCATGGAGTTGAATACGGTTAAATAGACAGCCGACGCGATAACTATCTTGAATCCATTGATTATAATTACCTGTACTATCTCCCCACCGGGGCTGATACTGATAGATTGGGCTTCCATCATCTCTGATAGTTACTTCAGGGGATTTAATCGCATTTGTAAACCAACCGACCATGTTTTGCCAACTGAACATAATACTTATAGTAATTGGTCTGTCCGTAGGATTATAGGCAGTCCATTCAAACACGGCGATAGGGTAACTGGATTCTTGATAATTTTTGGCCCAAATCGGCGAAAATTGTTCACAAACTAACTCGGTTTGAAAAACTCCCTGATATTCAAACCAACTACGGGGATAGAGGGCGTGATAGGTTCCCTTTTCGGAAGGATACCAACGCCAAGATGATAAACTGCCATCATCAGGAGCCTTTGTAGACATAGCATAGGCTTGGACTTCTCCCACTTCTGGCTGTTCAAAAACACTGAATTGACAGGCATCAAGACTACGAAAAATATGTTCACCAGCGTCTAAATGCCACAGATTAAAATCACCACGGGAGGAACGTCCCAGACAGCCTGCGCCAAAACCCCCTAGGGGCATACCGTGCCAGGGACCATCATCTAGATTACTTGCATAGCGTACTGTGTAGGGGTTTGGCCAACCCTTACCAATAGGACGCTGCCAGGTACAATTAGGAATTTGAGGACGAGATATTGGATAAATCATAGTTTTATTTTATTGAATCTAAATAAGAGATAGAATAGAATAAATTATTAAAAAAAGATTAATAGTTTTCAAAAAAAACATACTGAATCATTAGGAGCAAGATACGATGACAACAGTAGAAACAACTCATGATAACGGCAACAAAACTGAAGATCAGGAAAACCAAGAAACAGCGATTTCTGTACAACATCCCAATGCCGCTAGACCAGGTTTACAGCTAAAACTAAGTACAGAACATCAGTTACCAGGTAATCGCCCTGTAGAAGCTAATCATCTACAAATTGTAAAAACCTTTTCTTCTATGGGGGCAGAGCGCCCTATTACTAAGGGTAATCTCAACACAACTGGTGAGATTATTCTCTCCGGTAGTCGCCCTATATCAGCTAAGACGTTACAAATTAGTGAAACTTATTCTGTTATGGGCAATCGCCCTGTTGCTTCTAACCAAATCGATAATCCTACTACTCTTATGGGTTATATTGACTAATTTAACAGTTTATCAAAAGACTGCAAAATCTTCCCGTCATAGCCTTTGCTTGACGGGTTGTTAATTATTTTTTTATAATTACAATTTATGGTTAGGAGGCGATCGCACTTACAGTAGCTTGGGTTGAAGAATCAAACCCAACAATCTCCATCTGGGAATGATATGTGTTGGGTTGCACTCTCGTTTAACCCAACCTACCTTGATAATTTCTCTAAATGCGATCGCACTTACAGTAGGTTGGGTTGAAGAATCAAACCCAAC
>NZ_JALKVM010000113.1:0-21260 GCF_057440575.1 Johannesbaptistia floridana | reverse complement strand
ACCAGAGATTATATTACGGTGCGTTACACTGGCGTTAACGCACCCTACAATTTACTACGTAGTCGCTCTGCCAGGCGATCGCCTAGTTAGATCAAATCTGTTCAATTACAGTTAATAAGAAACCTTAATTAAAATTTTCTTAGGTAATTCTCAGATTTTTCCCACTTCTAATTAAGTTTTTAGTTGGATACTAAAAATAACGCAAAGAAATCAAACTTATTTAGGAGATTAACTACTATGAAATTTACTACTTTAGCTGCTTTTGGTCTTTCTTCCAGTTTATTAATTGGTGCTACTGTGACTAATTTAATTAATCCTGGAGAAGCTTGGGCTAATTCTTTCAATAATCAAGATAACTCCAGTGGCGTTTTAGTTGCCCAAAACATCACCAAATCCGGGTCCTTCGTAACTACAGAACAAGACCATCCTACCACAGGTACAGCTAAAATTATTACTGAAAATGGTCAAACATATTTAGAATTTGATCAAGCTTTTGATACAGCCACAGGTCCTGATGTGTTAGTTGTTTTACACCGTAAAGGGGTGGTACCTGTTAATTTGAATGAAGAAGATTATATTACCCTAGCGCCTTTAAAAAGTTTTAGTGGTTCACAACGCTACCCTATCTCTAGTGATTTAAATTTAAATGAGTTTCAATCGGTGGCTATTTGGTGTCGTGAATTTAACGTAACTTTTGGCTATGCGGCTTTTTAGATCCTATCCAATACTGTTTGGTTAGCCAATTGAAAATGAGGGAATGAGGAAAAAAAATAATTCTTCATTCTTCATGTCTTTATTCTTCTTATCATGTAAGTAAAAAATAAATAAATATTAAGTTATGTTTGCAAGTCTTCAAAAGATTAAAAATCCTAGCCTGAGAATGATTACTGCGGCGGTAACAGCTTCGGCAGTAGTTACTATGTTATCTGCTATTATTATAGGCTGGAGAGCCCCTAGAAATCCCCGTAGCCATAAAATAGGAGTTTATGCTACCTTAGTAGCTGCTGTGGGTGGAGGAATATTTGGCCTAGTAAATAAATCTACATCAGATACAACTCCTACAAAGGAAAAAACCCAAAGTAAAGCAAAAAAAGAACATTGGCAGGATTGGCGTAACTTTGTAGTGATGCGCAAGGTTAAAGAAAGTGAAGAAATTACTTCTTTTTACCTAAAACCTCAAGATGGGGAGAATATTCCCAATTATCAACCAGGTCAATTTTTAACTATTAAGTTAACTATTCCTGAAGAAAATCGCCCGGTTATTCGCACTTATTCCCTTTCTGATTATCACTCTTCACCAGAATATTATCGTCTCTCGATTAAGCGCGAACTTTCTCCTAAAGATTTAGATGTGCCTCCTGGGATTGCTTCTAATTTTATGCACGATCGCCTAGAAGAAGGCAGTATTATTGAGTGTAAACCACCTCATGGTAAATTTTTCCTAGATATTAATCGAACTACTCCAGCAATTTTGTTAAGTAATGGAGTGGGAATTACTCCGATGATTGCCATGGCTAAAGCGGCGATCGCCCATAATCCTCAACGTCAGATTTGGTTCATACATGGAGCCAAAAATGCCGATTATCAAGCTTTTCGTGAGGATATGTTAGAGTTAAGCGCTAATCACCCTAATTTTCGCCTTCACTACCGCTATAGTCGTCCTGAACCTCATGATGAAGGCAAATATCATTCCCAAGGTTATGTAGATATAGATTTAGTTAAAAAATTAGTAACTCCACAACTAGGAGAAAAAGCGAAAGAAGAGGCGGAATATTTTCTCTGTGGTTCTCCTGCATTTATGGATAGTTTACGAGAAGGTTTAAAAACTTGGGGAATAGATGATAGTCAAGTATTTTTTGAGTCTTTTAGTAAACCTGTTAAGACAAATAAAACTCCAGCCAAAGATACAAACAAGGAAGCAGAAATTGTTTTTAGTGAGTCTAATCGTACTGTAACTTGGACATCTAAATATAATAGTATTTTAGATCTGGCTGAAGATAATGGCCTAGAACCTGACTACAGTTGTCGTCAAGGTGTCTGTTTAACTTGTATGTGTAAGATAAAAGAGGGAGAGGTAGAATATACAGAAGAACCAGCAGGAGAAGCAGAACCAGGTACTGCCCTGATTTGTATAGCTAAGCCAAAAAGTGATAAGTTAGTATTAGAGATTTAGATGGGAAATTTTTCAGTTAAACAAAATACTTTTCAAAATTAGCTAATTGTCCCAAACAATTTTTAAAATTAATGAGAAAATTTTGAGCAGTTTCTGGGGAACAAAGAGGAGAGGGATAATCCAAACAAATCCCCATACCATCAGAGGCACTTACAAGGGAAATAAATAAATAAGTTCCCATTTTGCCATGTCCCGAACTAAAGTACACATTTTGGGGATCCCAGATGGGGTTTCCGGTTGTCAGATCAACTTGACCCAGGTTAGAAATGCCAGAAGGGTAATCTCGCCCGTGGTATCCTTCCTTCTGGCATCTTTGATAAAGAGCAGTGACTGAGGATTTAATAGAAAAGGCATCGGCAGTAAGTAACATTTCTAAACTTTGTGGAAGTTGTAGCAAACTTTGGATTTCTTCATGTATACGTTGAACTTCTCGCCACCAATCTTTGATTGTCCAAGTGCTCTGACCTCTCGTTAGCAAAGAAGGACAAATAAAAAAATTGCCCCAGATCTGGGATTTTTTAGAACTTAAATAGCGTCGGCAATTAATGGGTAACATTTGCTCAAAGGTAAAAGAAGTGGCCGAAACAATACCAGTCTTTGATAAAGAATGACAGAAGGCTGCCATAAACATAGGTTGCAGAGAAACACCATATTCTCGACTGCACTGCTTCAATTGATTAACTTCTGTAGAGGAAAAGCGCTCAAAGATTAACGCGGTTTTGCGAGATTCTAAAGGGGCTTGAGGCGAATCAATAGTAGGTTTAACCAAAGGATAATCAGGGGAAGCGCTTGAGGAGTTTGAAGTGACAGAAGGAGGGAATTGAATTTCTTCTGACAATTTTAAGGGATCATAAAGGGATAGGGGAAAATCAGAGGCTTCTGGGAAAGAGGGGGAAGCAGCATATTTTAATAGTTGTCTCATAACAGAGACAATCGTAAATCCATCGCAGATAGTATGATGGCAGGCGATCAGAAAATAACTACTCTGCTCTTGGTGACAAATGGTAAATCGCCACAGGGGTCCAGATTCGGGAAAAGGAGCATTGATTTCATCGAACATACATTGCTTCCAATCTTTGTGCTGAATATTGAGATGAAAACTAGATGCACCCAAGTTAAGATAATCCGCTTCTTGTTCCGAGTTTTTTTGAATTTTTAGTTGAAAAAGTGGATGTTGATGGTAAAAAAAGTCAATAGCTTCTTGTAGTTGAAAAGTGGCTTCTGATAGGGAATGTAGAGCTTCTACCTTAGCGCAGCAGACAACTGTCAAATCTCCCGTCGCTCGATGGAAAGAGGCAAAGAATTGTTCAATAGCTCTTAGAGAACGCCTTTGTGATGTATTCATGTTAGATGTATTCATGTTAGATGAAATCCGCTTAATTAGTTATCGTAAAAATTGTTTGACAGTGGAATGCTGCAAAGAAATTGACATTCATAAGCCGCGACAAAGTACTGCACCTGTTGCCGCTTTGATTTGATATAGTAACAAGTAATTATTGTATCGCATCAGACAAAAATAAAAGCAACAATTAAATGTTTCTCCACAGAAAAAAGAGTTTTGATTTATCAAGAATTCCCAGCTTACCAACAACTTATTGATGAATTTCTAAATACTCTTGATATTTAGCTTTTAATTGTTGTTGAGTTAAATTTTTAGTCCAATACTCTACCATCGCTTTTCCCAATGCCCAAGCGCTAGTTTTAGGGGAAGTATCAGAGTCATCCATTAGTAATGGCCAAACTACCATTAAGTCTAAATTTTTATCTGGTTCTTTGAGTAATTGCCATAAATCATAAACCATCTGTAACTTACCAATAACTATAGGTAGTTTTTCGATGGGTATTTGTTGGGCTAGTAAATAACCTAGTTCAGGAGAACCTGTAGAGAGAGTACTAATAAAGCTGAGTATAGGACTTTTGAGCAGATTGGTTAAACCCTGACTACTAGACATGATTTGGGTGTACTTGTTAATAACTTTAGCACAGGAGTTGATACGGGTCTCGCGATCGCGCAAAAAGCGAGCTAGACGTAACTCTTTAGCGGGAGAAACCGAGGCTAAAATAGCTGCTGATAATTCCGATATTCCCCACTCCTGTCTCTGAGTCTTCTCATCTATAGTAACTACTGGGAGGATATGAGAAACTAAATCACTGAATAATTCTTGGCGATAGGCAATTGCCCCTTTTATGGAAACTTCCTTGGGTTGATTTCCCTCTCTCCAATCATAGGGAGGATTCCATTCACGAATGGGACGTAATTTATCCACTTGAGTCACCACCATAATTAGGGGTAGATTATCAATTTCGCCAATCTCTTCTAAAAAATTTTGATCCATTTCCAGGGCTGGATCTAGAGCTGGTGTAACTGCTAAAATTACATCAGCTTTAATACTATAGTCAATTACTAAATCTCGATATTCTTTACCTTTTACTTGTTCGTAACCGGGACTATCCCAGAGTATTAAACTTTCTCCTTGGGGGGTTTGCCATTGATAACTTTTGATTTCGGTAGTTGAGGGCAACACATCCACCTCGGCTAAGTCTGCTTGAAAGATAGTATTAATTAAGCTACTTTTTCCGGCACCAGTTCTCCCTACTATAAGTATATTTAACTCCAGTTGTTCTACTTCTTTGACTGGTTTAGCGGTTTCTATAATTGAGCGAATACTTTGGGTTTCTACAGGAGGTGCCTGTTGAGAGACAATTGTTTCTAAATTGGGAAGATTCTCATCACTACCGTAGAGTTGTACTGATTTTTGACAGAGATTGTATAAAAGTGCTTGTTTTAGAATTTGACTTAAATTGGCCAACAATTCTTGATTAGCTTGATTAGTAGCAGGTTGACTGGCGGTTTTGGCGATCGCCACTGCGGGATTAAGTAACCATTGACTCCAATTCCATACCTTCAAGAGTTTTTGCGCTGAAGGTGA
This sequence comes from Johannesbaptistia floridana, assembly GCF_057440575.1. Taxonomy (NCBI): domain Bacteria; kingdom Bacillati; phylum Cyanobacteriota; class Cyanophyceae; order Chroococcales; family Cyanothrichaceae; genus Johannesbaptistia; species Johannesbaptistia floridana. The sequence continues at coordinate 16,157 of NZ_JALKVM010000113.1, read as the reverse complement.
AAATTTTTGATAGAGTTCGTAGCCTTGATAGGCTTGTCCTACGGTCACTTGATTTAGTAATGGTGATAACTGGTGCATGGTGCGATCCAAATCATCTATAGTACCTCTAATGAGACCATAGGCTTGAGGTATATAAATATTTAGAAGAGGATATTTCACCTCTGGATAATATATTTTAGCTATAGCTGTTACCAATTCTTGACAACGTTGCCAGAACTGACTACTATCCTTCCATATAGGTGGATCATTGGCGCTTTTTTCTAAAATATTTTGCAATACTGTTTGAGCTTGAGTTATCTCATCTTTTTGACTAGGTAACTCTTGGGCTTCGATTTGACTGGAGTTTAACTCAGCATTCATCTGTTGAATAACCGCTTCTATTTCTTGCACTCCTGATTTAGTCCATTTTACTAGTAACCAGCGCCAGAGAAGAAAAACCAAGAGAAATATAGCCCAGATCCAGTTAATTCCCCAACGATGTATAGAAGCACTAGCGGCGAAGAGTAAAAAACCAACCACTATTACAATTGGTATAGCTAAACTTATCCATTGCCATGGTTTTAGTTGTTTCATCATTTTTGTCAAAAATAAGACTTAAAAAAAAAATAAGGTAGGAATATATCCTACCTTAAATGAGTTAGGTAAATGAGTTAGGTGACTAAACTCAACAAAAATTAACTTTCTTGTCTACGAGTAGTAGTATCCCCAACTTTTTGGAAGAGACCAAATTCTACTTGTTCTTCTAACTCTGGGTCGATACCTGCGAATACGTCTCTGTAGAGAGTACGAGAACCGTGCCAAATATGACCAAAGAAGAATAGTAAAGCAAAAACGGCGTGACCGTAGGTAAACCAACCTCTAGTACTAGTACGGAATACACCGTCAGATCCTAAAGTCTCTCTATCAAAAGCAAAAGGTTCTCCTAACTGTGCTTTACGGGCATACTGCTTAACTTGTGCAGGATTAGTGATAGTTTGGCCATCTAGTAAACCGCCGTAGAAATCAACAGTTACACCAGTTTGTTCCACACTATATTGAGATTCAGCGCGTCGGAAAGGAATATCAGCGCGAACTATACCCTCGGAGTCAACTAAAACTACAGGGAAAGTTTCAAAGAAGTTAGGCATACGACGTACAGTTAGTACACGACCTTCAGCATCTTTAAAGACAGGGTGTCCTAACCAAGCTTGAGCGATTCCATCACCCTGGTTCATTTGTCCAGTACGGAATAAACCACCTTTAGCGGGGCTATTGCCTATGTAGTCATAAAATGCAAGCTTATCAGGAATTTTCTCCCAAGCTTCTGCTTCAGTATCTCCTGCCGCCATACTAGCTTCAACTCGGCGTTCGATTTCTTGAGCGTAGTAACCCTGATCCCATTGATAACGAGTCGGACCAAATAATTCTACTGGAGTGGTTGCACTTCCGTACCACATGGTCCCAGCCACCACGAATGCTGCAAAAAATACCGCCGCAATACTACTAGAAAGAACGGTTTCAATGTTACCCATTTTCAGAGCACGATATAATCTTTCTGGTGGACGTACAGTTAAGTGGAAAAGACCTGCAATAATACCAACAACTCCCGCAGCAATATGGTGAGCGACTACACCTCCTGGGTTAAAGGGGTTAAACCCTGCCGGGCCCCATTCTGGTGCTACCGGTTGTACATGTCCCGTTAAGCCATAAGGATCTGATATCCACATTCCCGGACCAAAAACTCCCGTTAGGTGGAAAGCACCAAAACCAAAGCATAAAAGTCCAGAAAGGAATAAATGAATACCAAACATTTTGGGTAAGTCAAGGGCTGGTTCCCCTGTACGAGGATCATAGAATAACTCTAAATCCCAGTATACCCAGTGCCAACAAGCTGCTAAAAAGAGCAATCCTGACAAAACAATGTGTGCTGCTGCAACACCTTCAAATGACCAGAACCCTGGATCAACGCCTGTTTCACCTGTTATACTCCAACCACCCCAAGAGCCTGTTACTCCTAAGCGTGCCATAAAAGGTAAAACAAACATTCCTTGACGCCACATTGGGTTCAATACAGGATCGCTGGGATCAAAGATAGCTAACTCGTAGAGAGCCATTGAACCTGCCCAACCTGCTACTAAAGCAGTGTGCATTAAGTGTACAGCTATTAAACGTCCTGGATCGTTAATAACTACAGTATGAACGCGATACCAAGGTAGTCCCATTGACTACTCTCCTCCTATTTATGAATCAATCTTCTCTTAAATTGATAGTTTTCTTAATCAATTTTAAGTTATTTTACTTTTTTATGAAATATTTTATCTCAATTATTTTCTTTTTTCATCAGAATTTACCTTTTAGTTATTTTTGATGACTTCAGTTTTTATCCCTAAGGTACTCTATATACAAGGAATAGAGAATTAGATATTTTTGTCATTTTTTAGATACTTAATTACTACTTTTCCGTTAAATTTCTTAACATTTCTTAACCTCATCTCTTTTGCCAGTACGTATGTACTAATTTAGCTGTCAGAAAAAGTTCATTTCTCTTTAGCCTAAGATCGTAGCAAAGGTCATCTATCGCCCAGACGCGGTCAACCAATTTTTAAGCGTTGAGCATTAATTCTTACTCATTACTTCAAAACTCATCCACAAGTAACTTTGGATAAAGATGCTTTGGTCTGAGTAATACAGCCTCTTGATATTTCGCTACAAGCTTCTAAAAATCTTTCTGGAGATTTAAACAGTAATTTAAACTATCTCTTTGGTCAGTATCAGCTATCTCAGGAAAACTCTGCACTTGCAAATCATCAGCAGCATCACTACTTAAAAACTCATTAACTAACTTATTCCATTCTGGGTCATTTTTAGGTAAAGCTAAACCATAATAACTACAATCAACAGGAAGTTTTGGTACAAACTGATAATCATTCACATCTAAATTTTTCGCGTCTATTTCTGCGCTTAGTAAAATAGTATCATCTAAAAAGGTATCTATTTCAGCTCCTACTAAAGCGTTAATCGCATTATCTCTCCCTTCTTCGCCATCAAAGTAGACAATTTGAGCATTAGGATATCTCTGATTTATCAATAACTCATTAGTTGTTTCTCTCAAAACTCCAACTCTTACTCCAGATAAATCACGATTTGGGTTAACTTTGGTTATCTTCTCCTCGGGTACAAGAAATTGAATTCCTGTGACAAAAAAAGGAATAGAGAAACTAACTTTTTCTAAATCTCTTCTAATGGTATTTGGTCCACATTCAAAATGTACAGTTTCATTTTCAATCAGTTGAAACCGATTAGCCAGAGTAGATTGTAATTTTACTATTTTGGGAGTAGAAGCTAAATCTAGCTTAGTTTGTAAATATTCGGCAAAACTCTCAGCCAATTCATCGCAATAACCTGTCCAGTTATCATCTTGATTGAGATAACCAAAAGGGATAGCATCCCGACGCATTCCCATCTTAACAATACCAGTTTCTTGAATTTCTGCCACAATTCCTTGTTCTCTAACTGGTGGTTTAGGGGCAATTCTTTCAGGAATAATTGGTGTGGGTGGTTTAGTACCATAGGCAATTTCTAATTCAGATGGGGTTAAAGCTTCAATTTGATAAATATTTAAATCAGGTTTACTGTTTGCTTGTCCATAGGCAGCACTTAAATAAGGGTTATAATCTTGTTCTTCCCTAAGATAAACATTCATAAAAGCCACGCTTAAACCACGAAAATATTCAAAGGCTATTTGCCGATTTTCACCAATAAAAGCACCAGGTACATAGTCAACGGGATTATTTTCTGGGGGTTCACTACTGGTAAAATGTGTTCCCGGTTCAAACATAACCAGGTACTTTTCTGGAGTTTTTAGCCAAATAAATGGGTGTATTTGTTCAGTAGGTACAGGGGTAATAAAGTCATTACTACCGCCCACTATCATTGTGGGTATATCAACTGTTTCCATCCCCTCCGGTCCAAAAATAGCACTAGTCAAGGGATGAGCGGAAATTACTGCTTTAACGCGCTCATCTTTGAGATTAAATCTTACTGGTGGTAAAGCTACACCCTGACATTGAAGAATTAAACCAGCACTTAAGTTAATTTCATCTACATCACACTCTTCTTCTAGTCTCGAAGGATTAATTTCAGCTCCCGCTAAAGATAGTACAGTTGTACCTCCAAGTGATTCTCCAATCACACCTACTTGGTTTAAGTTAATTCGGTTTTGCCAAGTTGGATTACTTTCTAGTAATGTTTCTAACTCGTCGAGTAAATAGGTAATATCCGAAGGACGGTCTAAATATTCAATGGGACTCATGGCTGTACTCAATTGCCCTTTTAGCAACTCCTCGCGGTAAGCTAAATCACTGCCAACATGTTCGGGAATAGCCACTGCATAGCCATAAGAAGCCAAATGGGCCGCAAGTTGAGTAAAATTATCTTGACGGGCGCCGAAACCGTGAGAAATGACAATAAGAGGTGCAGGATTGGGGTTATTTTCCGGGAGATATAAATATGCTTGAAAACTATAACTACCAACTAAACCTTGACGGGTTTGTCGTGTTGCATCTTTAGTTACTCTAATTGTACTTTCTTGATAGTTATAGGGACCTGGTTGACTTAAATCAGTCAATTGCTCTAAATTATCTATAGGATTAGCTTCAGCTTCTAGGGCAGCTTGAAGGGCGATCGCCTCTACTGTACTTTCTCGATAAGAACTATATACTTTTAGTTCTTGACGCAATTTTAATAGTGATTCAGCACTCACATAGATGTTTTCTATAGGGAAATTACGCAAAACATCAATAATTGTGAATCCTTCAGGATTAGCAGCCGATTGAACTATGGCGCCTCGTAGAGGATACATGCCATTAGTATTCAGGCTAACTCTTACCACTTCACCCAACTGTTTTAAGGTGTCTCTACCTAAAGATGTGCGCAGCACTTTAGAAATTGTTCCTTGGTCAAATTCAAACCGTCTCTGGAGTAATTCCCGTATTTTTGTTCTTTCTCTTTCATCTACTCTATTGAGGTAAAACCCCAAATCTGGTCTAATTTCTCCGGTTTCTGCGTAAACTTCTAAAGATTCTACAGCTACATCAAAATCAAAAGGACTGAATATCACTCTGATTTTTTCAGCACTACTAGCTGGTTTTAATCCTAAACTGAGGGCTATTAGGATAGAAGTTGAGATGATTTTACTAACTGGATTTTCAAGAAATTTCTTCAACATAAGATAAATAATAGGTTTAATTAGGGGAGAGGGGGAGAGAGGGAGAGGGGGAGAGGGGGAGCTTCGGGAGAGAGGGAGAGGGGGAGAGAGGAAGAGGAGGAGAGAAAGTGTAACAAATGAAGACAATTGATCCGATAAGACCGAGAAAGCGATCGCCATAAAAATCTCTACAACTCTAGTCAACTTTAAATATTAGCATTTTTTTTGAGGATATTCTTATTGAGTTGAGTAGCACTTTTTTGATAGAGTATGTCAAAATCAAACTATTATATAGTCTTAGTAAATTCCTATGGATACAAAAGCTTTTAAACGTTCTCTACAAAAATCAGAAAACTATCACCGCCGTGGTTTTGGCCATGGAGTCGAGGTAGGCGGCATCTTAAACCAAGAATACCAAAGCAATCTGATTCAAACTATCCGGGACAACAACTACACTCTAACCCAGGGTCAGGTAACTATCCGTCTAGCAGAAGCCTTTGGCTTCTGCTGGGGAGTAGAAAGGGCAGTAGCCATGGCTTATGAAACTCGTAAACACTTCCCCCAAGAACGTATCTGGATTACCAATGAAATTATACACAATCCATCAGTGAACCAACGTTTAAGAGAAATGAATGTAGGTTTTATCGAAGTAAAAGATGGAGAAAAAGACTTTTCAGTGGTAGGCAAGGGAGATGTAGTAATTTTACCGGCCTTCGGTGCAAGTGTTACGGAAATGCAACTATTGAACGATAAAGGCTGTAAAATAGTAGATACAACTTGTCCCTGGGTATCTAAAGTTTGGAACTCCGTAGAAAAACACAAGAAAAAAGACTATACATCAATCATTCATGGTAAATATAATCACGAAGAAACCATCGCAACAAGTTCCTTTGCTGATAAATATTTGATAGTTTTGAATTTAGCACAAGCTGAATATGTGAGCAAATACATACAAGAAGGAGGCGATAAACAGGAATTTTTAGATAAATTTGCTTTCGCCTACTCCCCAGGCTTCGACCCAGACAAAGATTTACTAAGAGTGGGAATCGCTAATCAAACCACCATGCTAAAAAGCGAAACAGAACAAATAGGTAAACTATTTGAACAAACAATGCTGAAAAAATACGGACCAACTCAGCTTAATGAACATTTTATGAGCTTTAATACCATTTGTGACGCCACCCAAGAACGTCAAGATGCCATGTTTAATCTAGTAGAAGAAGATTTAGACCTAATGGTGGTAATCGGAGGGTTTAATTCTTCAAATACCACCCATTTACAAGAAATAGCCCAAGAAAAAGGTTTAGTATCCTATCATATAGATAGTAGCGATCGCATAGGTCCAGGAAATAGATTAGAATATAAACCCCTAGGAAAAGACATCACAGTCACAGAAAACTGGTTACCCCCAGGGGAAATAGTGGTGGGGATAACCTCCGGCGCCTCCACTCCAGATAAAGTGGTAGCTATGGTGATTGAAAAGATTTTTGCTTTGAAAAATAGTTGAACACCATCAAGGGCGTTGCTTGTTAGATACAATAGAATTAAAAGTTTTGACAGGCAACGCCTAATAACTAAACTAAGGATAAAGATAGAAAACCGAACAAGGTAAACAACAGAAAGTTATTATAGAATAAAGCTTTGAGTTAAATAGCTCTTGAACTGGAGAACAAATTAGGCATGGGTAGAGTAGTAGGCATAGACCTAGGAACAACTAACTCCGTAGTTGCGGTGATGGAAGGCGGGAAACCAATAGTAATCCCCAACTCAGAAGGAATGCGAACAACACCATCAGTAGCAGGTTTTAATAAAGATGGGGAACTAGTAGTAGGCCAATTAGCACGCAGACAAGCAGTACTTAATCCTCAAAACACCTTTTATGGGGTAAAACGTTTCATAGGCAGAAAATATGCAGAGCTACAGGAAGAGTCCAAAAAAGTTCCCTATACTATTCGTCGCGATGACACAGGCAACATCAAGGTTAGATGTCCTAAATTAAGAAAAGAATTTGCACCAGAAGAAATATCGGCAATGATACTGCGTAAACTAGCAGACGAAGCAAGTCGCTATCTGGGAGAACCAGTGACAGGGGCAGTAATTACCGTACCAGCATACTTTAACGATTCCCAAAGACAAGCAACTAAAAATGCCGGGAAAATCGCTGGGTTAGAAGTGTTAAGAATTATTAACGAACCAACAGCAGCATCCCTAGCCTACGGGTTAGAAAAAGGTAGAAACCAAACAATACTAGTGTTTGACCTAGGAGGGGGAACCTTCGATGTATCAATATTAGAAGTAGGAGATGGGGTATTTGAAGTAAAAGCAACCAGTGGGGATACTCAATTAGGAGGAAACGACTTCGATAAGAGAATTGTAGATTGGTTAGCGACAGAATTTCAAGCAAAAGAAGGAGTAGATTTAAGACGCGATCGCCAAGCCTTACAAAGATTAATGGAGGCAGCAGAAAAAGCGAAAATAGAACTATCAGGAGTAAGTGTTACGGAAATAAACCTACCCTTTATCACAGCCACCCCAGAAGGTCCCAAACATATAGAAACTCAACTGAGTAGAGCCAAATTTGAAGAACTATGCGGAGACTTAGTTAGTAGACTACGTCGTCCTATCAAAAGAGCTTTTTACGACGCCAATCTCACCCCCGCTCAAATAGAAGAAGTAGTACTAGTAGGGGGAGCAACTCGGATGCCCATAGTAAAAGAACTGGTGCGCAGCTATATTAACATTGAACCCAACGAAAATGTTAACCCCGATGAAGTAGTAGCCATAGGCGCAGCCATCCAATCAGGTATTCTCGGAGGAGAAATCAAAGACATACTCCTTTTAGATGTAACTCCCCTGTCACTAGGGATAGAAACCATTGGCGGTGTCATGAAAAAACTGATACCTCGTAACACCACCATACCTGTACGTAAATCCGATAGTTTCTCTACCTCCGAAAATAATCAAACTATGGTAGAAATTCATGCACTACAGGGAGAAAGGGAAATGGCAGTAGGAAACAAATCCCTAGGGAAATTTCGCCTAACAGGTATTCCTCCTGCTCCCCGAGGGATGCCTCAGCTACAGGTAGCCTTTGATATCGACGCCAACGGGATCTTACAAGTAACAGCAGTTGATAAAACTACAGGAAGACAACAAAGTATAATTGTCCAAGGAACTTCTACCCTTAGCGAAAATGAAGTTAACAGAATGCTTTCAGAAGCAGAAGAATTCGCCAACAAAGACCGAGAACGCCGAGAAAGAGTAGAGAAGCGTAACCGAGCCAAAACCCTCACAGATCAAGCCCAGCGTAGGCTAAAAGAAATAGCTCTAGACTACGGAACCCAATTTGCTAACTACTACCGACGTCGTATCGATGCCCTCTGTCAAGAAATTATTGATAGTTTAGAAAAAGATGATGAAATAAGAATAGATCGCACCCAAGCAGACCTACAAGATGCTCTCTATGAACTAAATAGAGAAATTAGACTGCAATATGAAGCAGAAGAAGACGAAGGCTTCTTTGCCTCATTGAAGCGTACTTTCATAGGAGATGATGAAGAAGACGAACGCTACTACTCATCTAAAGACTATTATCGTGAAGAACCCCGTCGCTACCAGGAAGACTACCCCCCTCGTCGCTACCAGGAAGACTATCCCCCTCGTCGCTACCAGGAAGACTATCCCCCTCGTCGCTACCAGGAAGACTATCCACCCAGAAACACAGAAAGATATCCAGATGAGGGCTATCGAGAGAGTTACCCTTCCCGAAGTAGAAAACCAAGTCCAAGGGATCCCTACCAAAATGATTATGTAAGTCCTCCCAGTGATTATCCCCCAAGAAAGCCAAAATCGAGTAGAACCTCAAGAGATCCTAATTATCCCCCAGATAATAACTCAGGTAACTCTCGGCGTGGAAAGTTAAATAATATACCTTATGAAAATGATTGGGATGAAGAAGAGGATGATGAATGGTTTTAACCTCATGAGTTTGTAGTAGGGCTTTAGCCCAATAAACTAGCTCTCTTGGCATTTAGTAGTAAGACTCGCCTTCGGTCTACTGCCTAGGTTAGGGTACGGGTGAAAAAGTAAGTTTTGGTGAGGAGAAAGGCAGGAGGCAGGAGGCAGGAGGCAGGAGGCAGAAGGTAATAATGATTTATGAATTTTCGAGTAATTAAAGAAAAAAATGCACTCTTTCTAGCATAATATATCAAAAAACCTTGCACTTTTTCTGATAAAAATGAGCTCAAACCTTTATCTAGCAAAAGTTTTACATTTATTCAGCAAGCCCTAGGTTAAGGATTTTGACCGCGCTTATGCGGTAATCTATGGCCCCGGATTTAAAATCCGGGGAACCGATGACTATAAATATCATTTTATAATCGGATCTATACTCAGACCCTCGCATCTTTATCACTCATTTACTTGTGGTGGTTGAGTAATAAGTAATAAGTAATGAGTAATGAGTAATGAGTTAAAGAATTGATCCTAACCCGCGATCGCTTGATAATATCATACAATAAAAGAAGAAAATAAATTAAGACTAAAAGGTAAGATAAATGACAGCCAAAATTACTATTTATTTTGGTCAAATTAAAAAAGCCTTAGATATTCAATTGGGATTTTTCTAGGGCGACCGTTTTGCTCTTTACCTCACCTAGACTGAAAAAGGCTATATGATGGTAGAACAGATTCAAGAAATATATACAAACATCAGGAACATATTAGTTAATTATAATTTTATCAAGAAGACAAAATATACTAAAAAAAATAGCTAATAAAAATACAAAATGCAAAATCGTAACTATTATGCCATATTAGGAGTACCTCGCAATGCTAGTCAAGAAGAAATAAAAAAAGCATTCCGAAAGCTGGCGAGACAATACCACCCTGATGTAAATCCCAACAATAAAGCGGCAGAAGAAACCTTTAAACATATAAACGAAGCTTATGATATTCTTCACGATGAAGAAAAAAGAAAAGCCTACGACGCTAAATTTAGTCCAACTAGTCGCCTTTGGGGAAACAGAAACGGTAGTAACAGAAATAGTTCTAACTCCAGAAGCACAGTAGTAGAAAGAATTAGAGAGAGAACATCTCCTTTTGCAAATCCGAGAAATCCAGTACCAGAAACCGAAAGAATACGGTCTCAAAATACAGAAGCCTATCGCCCGGGTACAAGTAAAACTTTTAAAAAAAGTCCTTCAACCCGTACTATACCTAAAAATATCGACGCTAGATTAACTTTACCCCTAGAACAAGCTTATGTGGGGGGAAAAGAAAGGATTAGACTAGAAGATGGGAGATCTCTAGAGATTGACATGCCTCCGGCTATGTTCGACGGTCAAAAAATTAGACTAAAAGGCCAAGGAATTAGTGGAGGGGATTTATATTTAGAAATAACGATAGCACCCCATCGCTTTTTTGAGTTACGGGATTATGATATTTATTGTAAAGTTCCTGTAACACCAGCCGAAGCAGTCATCGGAGGAGCTATTGAGGTACCAACTATTGATGGTTTAGTTAAAATGAATGTACCCCAAGGAGTTCGTTCAGGTCAACGTTTTCGTCTAGCTGACAAAGGCTATCCAGATAATCAAGGGAATCGGGGGGATCAATTAGTAGAAATCATCCTTGTGGTTCCCAAAAATATCAGTGAAGAAGAATTAAACCTCTATAATCAGCTAAAAGCCATAGAAACTTATAATCCTCGTCAAAACCTGTATAAATAAATTATCAAAGCCTAATGACTTTTCAACCTCAAACCAATTCGGGAAGTGCCTTCGACCGTAAAATGATGCAGCGAGCCCTAGAGTTAGCTAAAACTGCTTTAGGGAAAACCTCTCCTAATCCTTTGGTTGGGGCTGTTATTGTCAAAAATAACCAGATTATTGGGGAAGGATTTCATCCAGGTGCAGGTCAACCCCACGCCGAAGTATTCGCTCTCCAAGCGGCAGGAGAAGAAGCTAAAGGCGCAACTATTTATGTAACTCTAGAACCATGTAACCATTATGGAAGAACTCCCCCCTGCACAGAAGCTCTAATCGCCGCAAAGATAGCAAAAGTAGTAGTGGGTATGGTAGATCCAGATCCTCGGGTGTCAGGATGGGGTATTAAACGTCTAGAAGAGGCGGGGATTGAGGTAGTTGTTGGTGTGGAAACCCAAGCTTGTCAAGAGTTAAATGAGGCTTTTGTGCATCGAGTTACTCATGGTTTACCTTTGGGTATCTTAAAGTATGCTATGACGCTTGATGGGAAAATTGCTACTACTAGTGGGAATAGTGCCTGGATTAGTTCCCCGGATTCTCGTGCCTTCGTTTACCAAGTTCGTGCCGCAGCCGATGCCATTGTGATCGGGAGTAAGACTCTATCAATAGATAATCCCCATCTGACTACCCATGGTGTGGGCGATCGCTCTCCTTTGCGAGTGGTGATGAGTCGTAGTCTCAATTTACCCCCTCAAGCCCGTCTTTGGCAAACTGATATAGCACCTACTCTGGTAGCAACTACCCCTCAAGCTAATCCTCAAGTCAAAGCAGATTTACAGCAAAAGGGTGTGGAAGTGATTGAATTATCTCCTCTTTCACCCCGAACACTTATGGAATATTTCTATAAACGTGAGTTTGCTTCGATTCTTTGGGAATGTGGAGAGACTCTGGCCGCTCAAGCGATTTCTGATGGGGTTATTCAAAAAGTTCTCGCTTTTGTTGCTCCTAAAATTATTGGTGGTAAAGATGCACCATCTCCTGTTGGTGATTTAGGTTTGACTAAGATGAGTGATGCTCTCAATCTACAACGGGTTTCTTGGTGTCCGTTTAACCAGGATTTTCTTATTCAAGGTTATCTACCAGTATCTAAATAGGGCTTGCTGAATAAATTACTTCTCTACAGGAATAAATTTTTCTGGTTGAGTTTCAAATGAAAACTTTTTCTTGTTTTTAATTTTACTCAAATAACTATTTTTTCTAGTAATTAAACTTGGCATTTTAGTTTTAATTAAAGTTCTTAGAGTTTCTGGAAAATAAGATTTGTTTTCTGTTGTTTTCTTACTACTTTCCTTAACTTTTGTCGCTACATTGCTTGGTTGTTTATCTGTCCATCTTGGTACATAATCACTTTGTTGAGGCCAGGTTTTGTATAATTCGACATGAGCTAATTTTTTAGCTAAAATAATTACCCCAATTTTTTGCCTATCAGCCACTAATTCTATTCTAGATTGAACAGTTTGAGGGTCAACTACTTCATACCATTGACTGTAGTCATATCTTTCAAATACTATCATTCTTTCTATGGCAAATCCATTTTCTTGACTAAAAGTTCTGTAGAATAATTCAGGGCTAAAATTATAAAAACCGTGTCCCATAGCATTAGCAATATCCGTTGTTATAATTGATGCTCCGCCTACTTTTAGCATATTCATATAATTAGCTATTGCTACTGGAAAATTAAACACATGTTCTATTGTTCCACCATCTATTAACAGATCATACTGGCATTTTAATTCATCTTTAATCGGTTGATTCATATCATGTACAATTGTAGCTTCTTCATAGTTGGAAGCATCAATTGAATTAATATACTTAGCCCCCAGCATTTTTAAAAAAGGTTCTGAATATTTTGGTTTTGGAACTAATAAATCATCAATGTCAGTTGGTTCATAATCATATAGTTTACATAAACAATCAACATCGTGTTTACTCGTAAACCAATCTAATCGACCGATAGTAACAACTTTTTCAAATGAAATACCTTGAGATTTTGCTCCAATTAAAAATTTAGCTAAATGCCATGATATGCCCATAGTCTAGATTCCACTTTTTAATAATTTTAATAATGTTAACAGAGTAATCTACGTATTGCAATACTAATTACCTAGAAAGCAAAAAAATCAAGCAATCTGATTTGCTTAGTACAATCAAGAAATTTTCTTAAAACCATAGGTAACTATTTGATTAACTATTGATTCAACAAAACTACTGAAAATACTTTTCCCCTGTCGCCAAAGTTATCCATATTATATGGTTTTTTGAAACAGCCCTAACTCTCCTTGCCATAATGCTTAAATTTTTGTTACAATCTTAATAGAAATTAACATTTTTTTACAAATCGTAAAATTACACACTTTATTCAAGTAGCAAGAACTTATACAACTCATACAAGGAGCATAGCTAATGTTTAGGAAGTTTACACCCCCTCTTATCGTCTCAGCAATCCTAATTACAGTATTAAGCATCATCACCATAAATTACGAAACCATAGCGCAACAAAGCGAAGCTAACCAAGATTACTTCATCAAACCCATACCTCAAGCGAATCTAGTAATTGTTGAACCAAACTACGGACATTTCTATAACCCTGACAAAAAGGTAGAAGGAGATGTCTCAGGAGAGATTCTTTATAATTCCCTAGAGGAAATCAAAAAAAATTATCAACTCAAAGAAACAAAAATGGTTCGCTTCGAGCGCAAAGGAAAAATGATTCCTAACCTATATATATACGTGGATTCTTCTAATCCAGAAATGATTAGTGACTTAGGTAGTGAAACAGAAGTTATCGCTGAAAATTTAAATCAGTAGTCATAGCTTTGTTAAACAAAGTTACTGCAAATAAGGGAGCTCGCACTTTTGATAATTTTAAGTTTTTCGGTAAATTTGAGTAATTGTTTCGATAAAGTAGGTAGATTTAACTAACTTTTATTGGTAACTACCTACTTTTAGCTCTTTTCACTTTACTGGGAATAGTTTTTGAAAAACTTTAAGGGGTAATTCTCAAGATTAATTATAATTAATATCAGTGATGAAATGGCTATATAACCGCTTTTTAGAAATATTTATTTATTCAAGTATATGGGCAGCAGCAGGAATTGCTTCACTAACTTTAGAATTTGAAATACTGGTAGATTTGCCCATAGATTGGCGTCCAGTTTTCTTTTGTTTTTGGGTAGCTCTGATTCCTTATAATTTAGATAGAATTTTTGATTCTTTTGTCCAAATAATACCAGATCCCAAAGCTCAATCTTATTTTCAAAAACCCTGGGTATTTATATTATTAATAACCTCGATAATAGCTACCGCAATAATGCTCTATCAAGCCCCCACACAGGTAGTCTATGTAAGCTTTGTGGGCATAGTTCCTCTACTTTATGGTACGCCATTTTTACCCTGGTTACGCAAAGGAGAGTTAAAATTTTACCGTCTCAAAGATATCCCAGGTATTAAAGCCTGGATAGTGGGAGGAGTAATTACTTATGCTATTGTAGCTATTCCCTTAGCTTATACAGAGTCTAGTATTAATTTAAAAGTTATATTTGCAACTCTGTTTATATTTGTGTTTGTGGTGACTAATTCTCATACTTTTGACCTTAGAGATTTAGAATCAGATGAAGCTAAGGGGGTGAAAACTCTTCCTCTGATAGTGGGAGTTAGAAATATGAAAGTTATTCTCTCAGTTTTAAACTTATTAATGCTTGTTTTGCATATTGGCGCATGGATAGGAGGTTTACTGCCCTTTCAAATTGAAGTTATAGTAGGAGCGATCGCCACTTTGGTTTATCTGTGGAAAATACAACCATCCTCTCCTCGTCCTGTGTATAGTATCTTAATCGATGGTATATTATTTTTACCCCTTCTATCGAAGGTATCTGTAGATCTTCCATCTTTTCTAAAAGTTACTGGGGGTGCTTGAGTAACGAGTTTTGAAGTAATGAGTTAAAGAATTAATGCGATCGCCCTTAAAAATTGGTTTCTACTAAAGGCGTCTTCAGTATTTTTGTTCTCAAGACCCGATCTCAAGCGAAAGAGAAATGAACTTTTGACCGCGCTGATGCGGTCAAAATCCAAAACCTACGCAGTATTGAGTAGCTACCTTGTCACCTCGTCAGATAATTTGCTCAAAGTTTGTCGATTTTCCACAGAGCTACTAAACTACTCGTTTAAAAAGTTTTAAAAATATATCTGTAGAAAGATACTAGGCGTGTAGTCATTAATAATAAATTGATACTAGTAACTCTAGCGAGAAACGTTAAAAATTTTAGTACAATTATGAGAAATACGTTGTGATTACTCACTTAATTTATGAAAATTTCTGTGATTGGCATTGGTAAAGTTGGCTCCACCATCAGCTTCGTTATAGCAAAAGATGGCTTAGCTTCAGAACTAGTTCTTTATAATCGTACGAGGAATATTGCTCATGCAGAGGCGATCGATATTCAACAAGCAGTAGCTCTTACTCCTTATCGACTTCTAGTTCGTGATGGAGATTTAGAGGATACCGCTGACTCTGACATTATTATTATTGCCGTAAGTGCTCCTGTCAACATCCCACCACGATCATCGGAATACCGATTATAGTGGGGGCTTGCAAAAGCCTATAGTTGACCAGTCTTAGTTTTAATCAAACTACGTTTTTAAAGCCATCACACCTACAAATGCTTCGCCAGTTTGTAGCTGTTGTGGTTAACAGTTAAACATCTGTATTTGGGAGAAAGAAGTGCTGTTAGCGCGACAAACTTTAAAAACATTGACGAGGCGACCTTTACCCTAAAAATAGGAGTTAAACTCATGCGAGTTTTCGTTTTAGATTCAAACAAAAAGCCATTAAATCCATGCCACCCTGCTAGAGCTAGAAAGTTACTCAATCAAGGGAAAGCCAGCGTATTTAAACGTTATCCATTTACCATTATCCTTAAGGAGGAAAAACCATTACACACAAACAATAATTGTCAGCTAAAGTTAGATCCAGGTAGCCGTACCACAGGTTTAGTTATCTTATTGGGTAATAATTTAATTTGGGCCGCCGAGCTTAATCATCGGGGCTTACAAATTAAAGACGCACTGTTATCAAGGAGACAAATCAGACGTTCTAGAAGAACTCGTAAGACTCGTTATCGTCAACCTAGATTTCTTAATCGAAAAAAACCTAAAGGTTGGTTGCCTCCTAGTTTAATGTCGAGGTGCGACCCGTTTTTAGAGGGGCA
>NZ_JALKVM010000112.1:0-21288 GCF_057440575.1 Johannesbaptistia floridana | reverse complement strand
CTTTTGCAAGCCCCCACGATCATCGGTACTCCGATGATCGTGGTGGGATGTTGACATATATCTTTTTTTGTTTTCTACCTTAGTAGACTAAAAAACGCGCTTATAGCAATTTTTAATCAGGTTCAGATCATTTTTTTCTTTTTTTTAGCTTGTTTATTGCCTCAAAGCCTATTCTTTGAGATAATCACGACAGTCAACTGCTTCAGTTGTATTAGCTTTAATTGGATGAATTGTGCATTTGAGACGATAGTCATTAGTAAAGTAGCTACACTCAGAGCAGGGTATATTGTGCATCTGTTTAGCTTGCTTTGCTGTATCCCTGATGGCACTATAAATACTTAATCCTATACTTATTATAAATAGCCAAGCACCGATGAAGCACAGAGGTACAATTATCAGATTGATTATTTCTACAATAAATTTAAACATTGATACAAACATAAAAAAAACAGATGAAGACAATAATGTTAATTTAGAATCTAGACTATTTTTAACGATTACATGAATAATAATAGAGATTAATTTCCCCTTCTAAATTTACCTAATACTTCTTTAAACCTAACACCTCAAATCCACAATTAATTCTATTTTTGCTTCACATTAGTTACTCAGCTTTATTTACTGTTCCCTTGCAATATTTTCACTAGCTGGGATACTTGGTTTTTACTAAATGTTTTTAGTATTATTGAAGCTGCTGTTTGAGGTTCTACGGTTACTAATACTTGAGGTATTTTCGCTTCAGCTAATTTAATTAACGCTTGACTTGGAACTATATTTTCTTCTTCTCCTAAATCGATATAATCCGCTCCTTGTTTTAATTCTTTGATTACTACTGGTGCTAGTAACGAGTAAGGATGTTTAGGATTAGCGATCGCACTTTTTGCCTTTTCTACTAAATCTTGCCATTCTGCTATTCTTGGTGCTGCTTTCTTCAGATTTTCACAAATTTGCTGTAATTCTTCTCTGTTTGTCGGCGTTGGTTTTTGTTTAAATCTTTGCAACATTTTTCTTAACCCTTTGATAATCTCATTGAAACTATCTTGGTTACTTTGAGCTTCTCTTGCTGGGGATGCTGTTTCTGTTTTACTTCCTTTAGATATTTTCAGATGTTGTTGTAGTTCTAAAAATATTGGTTCTGCTTCTTTGACTATTGCTTCCCCTTCATCTTCCTGTAGACCCAAACCACTTTGTAGACGTACTATTAGTCCTTGAAGCACATCAAAAGCATCAAAAAATAAACTCACTAGTTTTTGGTCTACATAAGCTTCCCCGTCTCTTAGTATTTTAAAGGCATCTTCGAGACGATGAGATGTTTTTTGTATACTATTTAAGTTTAGCATTGCTGCACCACCTTTTAGAGAGTGAGCGGCTCTAAATAGTTCATTTATCCTTTCGGATTCATTGACTACAGTGGATAGTTCTAAAATGCCTTTTTCTAAAGTTACTAAATGTTCTTGAGCTTCTTCGATAAAATACCCTAGGATTCTCTCTGATTCACCGACTGCCACAACACTTAACCTCAACATTACCAGTAATTATTTTATTTTAGCATATTTACCAGTCTAGACAAATTTGCCTTAAAATTATAGCCAAATATAGTATATAGAATCATCATTTATATGAATTTGGATCAAGAAATTACTCACCTGTTAGATATCATGCCTGCTTCTGGGCGTATGTTTACCAAAATTGTTAACAAACCACAACAAACCCTCGTTATTGAAGCGCCGACTCCTCTGCCTTGGAATCAAGGGATTCGTCCTATTTACATCAATTTTGACTTATGGCGTTTGCTTTCTCGTGGACAAAGAGATTTACTCTTATTAGCTACTGTATCTAATCTTCTTCTGGTGCGTTGGTTAAAACCTGATATTTACCAAGGGATTACTTTAGTTGGTTTAGCGGGATTAACCACAGAAATAGTGCAGAGTGATCCCTTAGGGATAGTAATTGCTGGGGGATTAACAGCGATTGCCGCTAGTCAGATTTGGCGAAGCAACCGTAGTTTAGCCAAGCAATTAGAAGCAGATCAAAAAGCCCTTGCTATTGCCCAAAGACGTGGTTATACAGAAGTTGATGCTGCTAGACATTTACTTGCTGCCATTGAAATTCTACCCCAACTCGAAAACCGAAATAGTTTAAATTTTACTGATTTAATTCGGTGTCAAAACCTGCGGGTTATTGGCAATCTCTCTCCTGTCGGTGTTCCAGAAAACATTAAAAAGTAATAGATTTATAGCCTTTTTCAGTGTATTGAGAAAGGTTAACCTCATATCTTCCATCTTTACCAAAAGTTACTGATTGTGTTTGAGTAATGAGTAATGAGAATGAGTCTTGAAGTTTTGAAGTTTTGAAGTAATGAGTTAAAGAATTAATGCGATCGCCCTTAAAAATTGGTTTACACTCAAGGCATATTCAGTATTTTTGTTCTCCTGATGCTTTTCTTAAACGAAAGAGAAATGAACATTTTGCCCGCCTATCTGAGGTCACTTTCCTTGTCCCGGATTTTCAATCCGGGAAGTGACCTGAAAATTAGTACATAAGTTCTGGTGGAAGATATGAGTGAAGGGAACTCCCGAACACCGTAACAGAAAATGTACCTCACGTGCTTTGGAATTGCTATCTTTAAAACTTAGCAACCAGAAAACTAATCAACTATCTATACATAAATTATATTATATCTGTTGTTTTTTGTATTTTATTTTGGCAAAACCTTTTATCATCTCATACTTTTGAGTATTAAAAAACAAATTAATAAAATCTTAATATTTTTGTCAAAAGGAAATTGTTTTTCAACAATAATATAATTTTCTTAATCTAATCTTAACCAAAATAACTCATTTGAGCCGGAGAAAAAAAGAACTAGTAAAAGGAAAAAAACAGCTAGGTTCTATAAATAACAATGGGTTCAAGTTTCTGTATATAGCTATACATAAAAAAAAAAAGAAATTTCTGTATAGTTTTAGATAAAATACTTCTTAATGATGCTAAAGTCTAAAACAAGAACAGAAAATAATGGGCAAGGACTTAAAAGTTAAAATGTTCCCCAAGAACATTTACTAAAATAACCAATTAAGTACTTAGCTACCATTAAAGTAAGTCGAAGCTATTTGCTTTTAAAATAAAAGCGAATAGAGAAATAGAAAAAAATAATCAGTTAAACTGAATTATTTTTATAATACCTAAACACAATAAATTCAGGATAGGATTGTATATGGTTCAAGCACCTACACAAGAAACTGCAAACGTTTTAGAACAAGAAGAGTTAAACAAGATACATGCCTATTGGAGAGCTTGTAACTATCTAGCAGTAGGAATGATTTATTTAAAAAGTAATCCCCTACTGAAAGAATCATTAAAATCAGAACATATTAAACAAAGACTTTTAGGACACTGGGGAGCATCTCCTGCCCTTAGCTTCACCTACGTGCATTTAAACCGCCTGATTAAGAAATACGACCTAAACATGATTTTCATGGCAGGTCCAGGTCACGGAGCACCAGGAGTACTAGGTCCTGTATATTTAGAAGGTACGTATTCAGAAATTTATCCAGATAAGAGTGAAGATGAAGAAGGGATGGAGAAATTCTTCAAACAATTCTCCTTCCCAGGACATATAGGTAGTCACGTTACTCCAGAAACACCGGGTTCAATTCACGAAGGTGGAGAATTAGGTTATAGTATTTCCCACGCCTATGGGTCAGTACTAGATAATCCAGATTTAATTACTACTGTAGTAGCAGGAGATGGAGAAGCAGAAACAGGACCTTTAGCCACATCCTGGCACTCCAATAAGTTTATCAACCCAATTCGAGATGGAGCAGTATTACCAATACTCAATCTCAACGGTTATAAAATTGCTAACCCGACTATCTTGTCACGTATTAGCCACGAAGAATTAGAAAACCTGTTCAAAGGCTATGGCTATACTCCATATTTTGTAGAAGGAGGCGATGACATTCCTGGGATGCACCAAAAAATGGCTGCAACCTTAGAAACTTGTGTCAAAGAAATTCGCCGTATTCAAGAAGAAGCAAGAAGTAGCGGTGAAGCTAAGCGTCCTATGTGGCCGATGATTGTCCTGCGTACTCCTAAAGGATGGACAGGTCCTAAAGAAGTAGATGGGCACAAAGTAGAAGGATTCTGGCGTGCTCACCAAGTGCCAATGGGGGCAATGCACAGCAACCAAGAGCATGTGAGACTTTTAGAAGAGTGGATGAAGGGTTATAAACCAGAAGAACTCTTTGACGAAAATGGAACTCTCATTCCAGAATTAAAAGATTTAGCACCAAAAGGACATCGTCGCATGAGTGCTAACCCCACAGCTAATGGTGGTCTAGTACGTAAAGAGTTGAAGATGCCTGACTTCCGCGACTTGGCAGTAGAGGTTTCAGAACCGGGTAAAGTGGAATTTGAAAATACTCGCAAACTAGGGGAATTACTGCGAGAAGTAATGCGCCGCAACACGAATAACTTCCGGCTGTTTGGGCCAGATGAAACTGCATCTAATCGTCTACAAGCCGTTTATGAAGTAACCAAAAAAACTTGGATGGCTGATTTACTTCCAGAAGACGAAGATGGAGGGATATTAGCCCGCGATGGTCGAGTTATGGAAATGCTTTCTGAACACACCCTACAAGGATGGTTAGAGGGATATCTACTAAGTGGACGTCACGGTTTATTCCATACCTACGAAGCCTTCGCCCACGTAGTTGATTCGATGTTTAACCAACACGCCAAATGGTTAGATATATGTAAAAATGACGTGTCCTGGCGTGCCTCAGTATCCTCACTAAATATCTTGTTGTCTTCCCTAGTATGGCGTCAAGACCACAACGGTTTCAGTCACCAGGATCCAGGCTTTATCGATGTAGTAACTAACAAGAGTCCAGATGTAGTTCGTGTCTACCTACCCCCCGATGCGAATTGTGTTCTATCTGTGGGAGATCACTGTTTGCGTAGCAAAGATTACGTCAATGTGATTATCTCAGATAAGCAAAAACATTTACAATATCTGAATATGGAAGATGCAATTAAACATTGCACAAAAGGTATTGGTATCTGGGAATGGGCAAGTAATGACGACCAAGGCGTAGAGGCAGATAAACCCGACGTGATTATGGCTTGTTGTGGTGATATTCCTACTATGGAATCTTTAGCAGCAACAGCAATTATGCGGGAACAATTACCTGAACTGAAGGTTCGCTTTATTAACGTGGTAGACTTATTTAAGTTAGTACCAGAAAGTGAACACCCTCACGGTCTTTCTGATTATGACTTTGATACTCTCTTCACTACCGATAAACCAGTAATTTTTAACTTCCATGGTTATCCCTGGTTGATTCATAAACTAATCTACCGTCGTAGTAATCAAGAAAGATTCCATGTACGCGGATACAAAGAAGAAGGTAACATCAACACTCCCCTAGAATTAGCAATCCGCAACCAAGTAGATCGCTTTAACTTAGTAATTGATGTAATAGACCGCGTGCCTAAATTACGTTCTACAGCAGCTTATGTGAAAGAACGCATGAAAAACGAGATTATCTCCAATCTTAACCATGCCTTTGAACAAGGTATCGATAAACCAGAAATAGTTAACTGGAAATGGCCATTCTAGATTAGCCAACTTGAGAGGGAATGGAAATTAAATTCTATTCCCTTATTTTTTGTCAACATAACCTGCGCAATTATTAATTAAGGAAAATGACTCAATTAACAAATAATCCTATTCAAGTAGAAGATGATCGTACCGGACTTTCGATCATTACCTTACGTAGAGCCTTCGCTGATAATCTCTTCTATATTCAAGGAAAATTTACCGGCATAGCCACTAAAAATGACTACTATATGGCTTTAGCCTATACTGTGAGAGACCGCTTGTTACAGCGTTGGTTGGCTACAAATGAAGTCTATCAAAAACCAGACACTAGAATTGTTTGTTACTTCTCAGCAGAATTTTTACTAGGTCCCCATTTAGCAAATAATTTAATTAATCTAGGTATCTACGATCAAGTACGCCACGCTGTAGAAGATTCAGGCTTGGATTTACAAGAATTGATTCAACAAGAAGAAGAACCCGGTTTAGGTAACGGTGGACTCGGAAGATTAGCCGCCTGTTACTTAGATTCTTTATCTAGTCTAGAAATTCCAGCTATTGGTTACGGGATCCGTTACGAATTCGGAATTTTTGACCAAACTATTCGCGATGGCTGGCAAGTTGAAATTACTGACAAATGGTTAAAATATGGTAACCCGTGGGAAATCGCTCGTCCCGAAGAAGAAGTAACTATAAAACTAGGCGGTCATACTGAACCCTACGTAGATGCTCAGGGTAATTATCGTGTACGTTGGGTACCAAGTCACATAGTTAAGGCTATACCCTACGATACCCCCATTCTCGGCTATCAAGTAAACACTGCTAATACCCTCAGACTCTGGAAAGCAGAAGCACCAGAATCTTTTGATTTCGCAGCTTTTAACCTAGGAGACTACTATGGCGCTGTTGGTCAAAAAGTTTTCTCGGAAAACTTGACTAAAGTACTGTATCCTAACGATGAACAGATACAAGGAAAAGAATTACGTTTAGAACAACAATTTTTCTTTGTTTCTGCCTCTCTACAAGATATGATCCGCACTCATTTATCTACAGGGGCGAGTTTAGAAACTTTTTGTGATAGATATACAGCTCAACTTAATGATACTCATCCTGCTGTGGGTGTAGCTGAGTTAATGCGCCTACTTATCGATGAACATCACCTAAATTGGGACAAAGCCTGGGAAATTACCAACAAAACCTTTAATTATACTAATCATACTCTATTACCAGAAGCTCTAGAAAAATGGCCTATTTCTATCTTTGGTCGGTTGTTACCTCGCCATTTAGAAATTATCTATGAACTAAATCAGCGCTTCTTAGATCAGGTTCGTATTCAATATCCTGGAGATAACGCTAAATTAGCATCCCTATCTTTGATTGATGATAGTGGTGAAAAATATGTCCGTATGGCTAATCTGGCTTCTTTAGGATCTACTTCTATTAATGGAGTTGCTGCCCTCCATACAGAACTACTTAAACTAGGGGTAATTAAAGATATACACGAACTGTGGCCAGAAAAAATTAAAAACGTAACCAACGGAGTAACACCTCGTCGCTGGATTGTACTTACTAATCCTCGCTTGACTAATTTGATTAATCTCAAAATTGGTAAAACCTGGGCTAAAAATTTAGACGAGTTACGAGGTTTAGAGGCTTTTGTCAATGATTCAGATTTTTGTAAAGCTTGGACACAAGTTAAACAAGACATAAAATATGACTTGGCTAAGAAAATCGAAGAGAAAACAGGCATCATCGTCAATCCTAAATCAATGTTTGATGTACAAATCAAACGTATTCACGAATATAAACGCCAACACCTCAATGTTCTCCATATCGTTAGTCTCTATAACCGTCTAAAACAAAATCCCAACCTAGATATTACTCCACGTACCTTTATCTTCGCAGGTAAAGCGGCACCAGGGTACTATATGGCTAAGTTGATTATTAAACTAATTAACTCAGTGGGAGATGTAATAAATAACGATCCCGTGGTAGCTGATCGCCTCAAGGTGGTATTTATGCCAGACTATAATGTGACTAATTCCCAAGTAATCTATCCGGCGGCTGATTTGTCAGAACAAATTTCTACAGCAGGAAAAGAAGCTTCTGGTACTGGTAATATGAAATTGTCCCTCAACGGCGCCTTGACTATAGGCACACTCGATGGTGCTAATGTAGAAATTAGACAAGAAGTGGGTGAAGAGAATTTCTTTTTGTTTGGCTTAACAACCCCGGAAGTTTACCAAACTAAAGCAGAAGGTTACAATCCTTGGGACTATTACAATAATAACCCTCAACTAAAAGAAACTCTTGACCTCATCGGTTCTGGTTTCTTCTCCCAGGGTGATGGTAGTATGTTCCGTCCTTTACTGGATTCTCTACTATACAACGACCAATACATGCTTTTAGCTGACTATCAGTCCTATATAGATTGTCAAGACAAAGTAAGTGAAGCTTACCGCGATCGCCAAAAATGGACAAAAATGTCGATACTCAATGTGGCGCGTATGGGTAAATTCTCCTCAGATCGCTCCATTCAAGAGTACTGTGATACAATCTGGCACGCTAAACCAGTGAAAATTGAACTTCCAGAATACATTCAAGCTAATGCTACCCTAAGTGTAAAATCTAATAATGGTAACTAAGCTACAAATGTCTCTTGTAAAAAAGTAAGTTAGATTTCTTCTTTTGACAATCAAACCTTTTTTACATCTAGTCCATTGATTCACTCCTCTTTTTGATACTTTGTTACCTCTCCACCTCCCTTTTTTAGGGAGGTACAGAAAAAACGTAGAGTGATACATAATAGTGTTAGGTTTAATTGATTTCCTAACACCTCATCTTCAGTTAAAATTAAACTTTTATACATGGAGTTATGTACATCAATGGAAAATAAAAAACCAGAATATGGCTTTACTGAACATTCAGTAATTAGTTTAGTAACAGAAATGCGTGCCTATTTCCGAGATTATCAATCTTATTATTCTATAACCAAAGGTGAATTAATCAGTGAGTTAGATAGAACTGTCGATGAAGCTAAAACTAAAGAATTAGAAGCACAACTAAATGAAGTAAGTCAAAAAATTGCTTATTTTACTGTTTTGAGTGATTCTCTCTCTATTGCTGATACAGTTTTACATACAGAAGCAATGATTGCTGAATTAAGTAGTAAAAAGTCATAACAAGGTTAATTTTTCCCCAAGGGTGAACAAAAATTAAAGGTGGTAACTATCTGCTTAGTCTTGAAGTAAAAAATAATCAGTAACAAGTAGAAAGCAATCATCAGGTAGGCGATCGCCATTTTTCGCCCCTAGAATATGAAAAGCGCAATCTAAAAAAAGTCCCCCGAAATTGCGGGGGATTTAGGGGAAACTCAAACTTCTCCAACAACCTCTAGATTTACCAGGAAAAAACTATGCTAAAACCAACTAAGACTATTGAGTTATTTATAGATAAACTAGAACACAAGACCTTCTCAGCTGGGGAAACTATATTTACTGAAGGAGAACCAGGCAATGTCATGTATGGCATCAACTCAGGACAAATAGAAATAATTGTTAATAACGAAGTAGTAGAAACAATCGAGTCTGGAGATTTATTCGGTGAAGGAGCCTTGGTTCATACAGAACATAAACGTTATTCTACAGCCAAAGCCAAGACAGACTGTCAGTTAGTAGTAATTGACTTAGAAAAGTTTTTATTTCTTGTGCAAGAAACTCCTATGTTTGCTTTAGAGGTGATGCGTAGCTATTCAGATCGCCTAATTAAATTAAAACATAGTTAAAACCTGTAAAACCAACAATACGAAAACAGCATAATATGAAAATTTTAGTACTCAATGCCGGGTCAAGTAGTCAAAAAAGCTGTCTATATGACTTACCATCAGATAGTTTGCCGGAAATGGCACCACATCCTCTCTGGTCAGCTACTATAGATTGGACGGTGATTAGTGGTCAGGGAATATTAAAAGTTAAAGCCTCTGGGGAAAAAGAGGAAATTAAGTTAGAATCAGATGATTTAACTGAAGGGACCGCTCGCACCCTGGAAACTTTGGTGACAGGCCCCACTAAAGTCATTGATAGTCTCTCTGAAATTGATGTAGTAGGACACAGAGTAGTGCATGGTGGAGCAGAATATTCAGAAGCTGTTTTAATTACTCCAGAGGTAAAAGAGGCAATTACTAATTTAATTCCCCTAGCCCCCAGCCATAACCCAGCTCATCTGAAGGGCATTGAGGCCATTACTAAGGTTTTGGGTGATATTCCTCAAGTGGCGGTATTTGACACAGCTTTTCACGCCATGATCCCCGAATTTGCCTCGGTTTATCCCATACCTTATGATTGGTACGAAGCAGGAATCAAACGCTATGGATTTCACGGCACTAGTCACAAGTATTGTGCTCATCGCGCCGCTCAAATTCTGCAAAAGCCTTTAGAATCATTAAAAATTATTACTTGTCATCTGGGTAATGGCGCCTCTTTAGCAGCAATTCAAAACGGAAAATCTATTAACACAACTATGGGTTTTACCCCTCTTGAAGGATTAATGATGGGTAGTCGTAGTGGTTCTATAGATCCAGCAATTTTAATTTATCTCCAAAGAGAACATCAATTTACGGCAGATAAACTTAATCAAATGCTTAATTGTGAATCGGGATTAAAAGGGATCTCTGGGATCTCTTCTGATTTAAGAGCGGTTTTAGCCGCGGTTGAAGAAGGCAACCAAAGAGCAATTTTAGCTTTTGATATGTATATTCATCATCTCAAAGCTAATATAGGTTCTATGTTAGCTAGTTTAGGTGGTTTAGATGTTCTAGTTTTTACCGCAGGAATCGGTGAAAATTCAGACATCGTTCGGGAAAAAACCTGTCAAGGCTGGGATTTTTTAGGTCTCCAATTAGACTTAGCAAAAAATCAACAACGTCCTGAAGATGCTGATATTTCTACCCAAGACTCTCAAGTTCGGATCCTAGTAATTCGTACTGAAGAAGATTGGGCGATCGCTCAAGAAGCCTGGCACTTAAATAAGCTTGGGAGTATTTAAATAACATATCAAGTTTAAGTAACACTTAGATGCGATTAAAATAATATATTCTAAGTTTTGCGCCCCAGGGTAGGTGTAGAATTAACAATAAAACAAAAAAAGCCTAAAACTCTTTACCTGTGCGATTTTGAACAGATTAAATAGTTTAAAGCGGGGGCGCACTTTATACAGTAGGCATTTCAGAGATTTTGTGCTAATATACAGAAAAGCCATAAAGCTAATTCACAAGGCTAGGCGCAATTGAACCTTGAAAACTAGATAGTGAGCTATTTTCACAGAACTGCTGTTAAAATCGACTATAATCCCTATGAGGGATTGAAACAGAGCTATAATCAGTACTCTACCAGGAATACAAACGTTAAAATCGACTATAATCCCTATGAGGGATTGAAACTCCCAATTACCCCCAGTTAAATAGTCAACTATCATGTTAAAATCGACTATAATCCCTATGAGGGATTGAAACTTCTAAATTATCGGCAGATAGCATAATGTCCCAAGTTAAAATCGACTATAATCCCTATGAGGGATTGAAACAAATAAAATAGATGAGCAACAATATATAAATCTTTGTTAAAATCGACTATAATCCCTATGAGGGATTGAAACTTCTAAGATATAATAACCAGGTTCAACGAATACAGGTTAAAATCGACTATAATCCCTATGAGGGATTGAAACAAAAAAGAGTGTGGAGATTTAATATTAGATAAAAAGTGTTAAAATCGACTATAATCCCTATGAGGGATTGAAACTTATTAACAGGCGGAGCTATTTTTATTTCTTTGACGTTAAAATCGACTATAATCCCTATGAGGGATTGAAACGTATTAACAACATCTGATATAATCGAGGGGAGTAAGTTAAAATCGACTATAATCCCTATGAGGGATTGAAACGACTCTGCAATTGATGCTGATTTATCGGCTATCGGTTAAAATCGACTATAATCCCTATGAGGGATTGAAACTATGAAGAAGCGCATGAATGGGTAGTTAAAAAAGTTAGTTAAAATCGACTATAATCCCTATGAGGGATTGAAACGATATAACTTGTCCTACTAGCATAAACTCTACTAGAAGTTAAAATCGACTATAATCCCTATGAGGGATTGAAACTTACTTTGGTAGATGCTGGTAATGGCAAAATTAAGTTAAAATCGACTATAATCCCTATGAGGGATTGAAACATTGAATAGACGGTTGACAGTCGCCACGCCTAACCCTGTTAAAATCGACTATAATCCCTATGAGGGATTGAAACTTATTGTCTCTATAGTCCCTGGGTATGAAGCATCTGTTAAAATCGACTATAATCCCTATGAGGGATTGAAACTACTAGATGTTTTCCAATCTAATATTTTTATTTTATATGTTATTAAACGGGTGTTGCTCGATGAAGTTTGCTCAAGCCAGAATAGGGGCTATTTCTAGATTGAAACTTTCCTAGTTTTATTTTAAAACTGTGGGGATCTGCTCTAAAATCGAATTAGCAATTATTTCAGGATTTTGTTCAGAGGCGGTATCAATAACTAAATCCGCTTGGGAATAAAAATTACGTCTTTGTTGACTAAGATTAGTTAACTTATCCAATAAATTACCTTCTTTTAATAAGGGTCTAGTTTTATTGCTAATTAGACGTTGATAGAGTATTTCTACAGGGGTATTTAACCAAATAACTAAACCATGGCGTAAGTAACTCCAATTTTTCGGTTTAAGTACAATTCCACCACCAGTAGCAATTACTGCTCTAGTATAAGCACATAATTGTTCAAGAATTTGAGTTTCTAATTGGCGAAATGTTGCTTCCCCTTCTTGGGCAAAAATTTCGTTGATACTGCTTTGAGTAACTTTTTCTACTAATAAATCAGTATCAAAAAAACGATACTCTATTTTAGAAGCAAGACACTTACCTATTGTGGTTTTACCTGATCCCATCATGCCAACGAGGTATATATTCATTCCTTTGAGGCGATCGCTTTCCATAATCAGTTTTCTTTTGCGTTAACTAACTCTTAACTTTAACAAAAATAAGGATTCCTTACTTATCGTAAAGAATCCCTATATCAAAGGTTAAGAAAATTTTTTCAGTTACTGTGTTTTTGATACTGACAACCCTCTCAACCTTTCTAAGAGCAAAGGAAACGCTACAATTATAACTTTTAAAAGCCAAGGAGCAAAAAACAAAGTTAACAAGGCACAAACTATAGCTATTAAACCCATACTTGCTTGAAACACTTCTTCTTTTGTATTTACACTTGCCCAGGCGGCTACTGTAGCGATTACTAAACTTAAAAGTGATGGCATAATCATCTGAAACTCACCCTCTTCCAATTGTTGGTTTAAGTGCGTTCCTTCGGTTTTGTTACCTACTTCCGTCTCTCCCTTAATCTTTATATAGATTTAAAGGTGAGATGAACGTTATTTCTTGTTAATGAAGTATTCCCCTGAAAAGGGTGTAAAACTTAGTGCTTTTAGTTGAACCTTAGTTCTGGAAACCTAACATTTTTGTTGCTTGGTTAAGCATTAATTAAAATACTTCTTTATGCGTATATCATCTTAATCTATGACTAAACTCAAAAGTTGTCAAGAGTCTTAGTCATGAGCTGATAACATAATCTTCTCATCTCAAATTTGACTCTATTTTTGGATTGAAGACAGTGGGGAGTTTTTTTATGTGTTATTTAAAGAGATTTCTAGAATTGAGAACATAATAAACTATCTCTAGTGGATACTCCTGTGATGGGATTGACTCCCTCTGCGCGTTTACATAACAAGGAAACTTGATAGAGATCGAGAATACTTCCAGAAAAATCTGCCCCAGTGATTTTGGTATCAAAAAAACGACTACCAGAGGCGATCGCATCTACAAAGATAGCATTAGTTAAGTCAGCACCATCAAATGTTACTCTATCTGCTAAGGAGTTGCTCAAATTAGCCCCTTTCAAATTAGCATTTAATAGTACTCCTTTCGTTAATATACTACTTGCTAAATTAGCTCCAGAAAAATTAGCCCGACGCATATCTGCATCGGCAAAAACACCGCCTTGTAAATCTTGTTGAGAAAAATCTCGGTTGCGTAAATCTGTACTAGTATAATTGACTGTTTTAGATTGAGCTAAAGCAGTAGGTATACTAGTTAAAACAATTAACAGTAGGGCTAAAAATAAAATAATTGTGCCTTGGATGATAGGTTTAAGCATTATTGATTTCATGTCTCTTGAATTAATAATTTATATTTTAATTGGTGGGTTTGCTGATTCAAAGATTGATGTTTCTCTTCAACCATAGTTTATCTAGGGATTGGATAGTTTCAAATAGACTTGGAGACTTTAGGGTAGCTATAGCGCCAATTGTACCTGATGTGACTACAGTTAAAGTTATAACTATTCCCCACACAAACCCTCGATAAAATGGAGATATGTGCGTTTCAGATATTTCTAGTTGAGAATCTTGCTTTGATGGCATTTTCAACCTCTCAATCTCTCTGTTACTAATTTTTTCTAAAATTATTCTATCTTTTTTCCTAGTTTCACATCTTCCACCAGTACTTATGTACCAAATTATTGTGGTCATCCGTTCCGCTACTAATTTTTTTGCTCATGATACTTGTCAATAGAACAAAAGTATGAAAAAATAAGAATAGTTAATAAACTTTAACAAAAAAACATACTTATCTAATTAGAAGAGGAAGTGTAAAAATGGACTGGCGAATTGTGTTAGTTCTTGCTCCGGTAATAATTGCAGGTAGTTGGGCACTTATAAACATTGGTGCTGCTGCGTTGAATCAAGCTCAAGAATTTCTCAGTAAAGAGAGCTAGTTTTAATTTTTCAAGAGGGAGAATCAATTTTTACTATATCTCTATAAAGTTTTAAAGTTATATGAGATAGATAAAATACTCCCAATCCCATTCAATACTAATAAACTTATTGAGCGCTAGGTTATAAATAAACCAGCGCTGTTTTTTTTATCTTATGTTATGTAACTAATTAAACAGATTTGACATAACTCATAAATCAAGATTAATCAAAGCTTCTTTCATGGCAGAAATATTAGTTGTAGCGGTACCAAATTGACGCACCACAATACTAGCAGCTAAATTGCCCAAAACAGCAGCTTCCCAGAAAGAGGCACCGGAGGCCAAAGCTAGAGTTAAAGCAGCAACTACTGTATCTCCAGCACCAGTGACATCAAATACATCTGTACGATTAAAGGCAGGAATATGAGCAGTTTCTATGCCTGTAGGGGTTTTTTCAAATAAACTCATCCCCTCGTCACCTCTAGTTATGAGTATTTGTGAAGCTTGTGTTAGTTTAAGTAGATCCACTCCGGCTTGGTGTAAAGAGGTAGAATCAACAATAGGATAGCCAACGGCTTGCTCTGCTTCAGGAAGATTAGGAGTAAATAGGGTAGCATTTTGATAGCGGGCTAAATTTTTTTGAGTATCGACAATTACCAGAGAGTGTTGTAAACAGGCTTGAATGACTCTAGGAGTAAAAACACCATCACCATAGTCAGAACAAACGATCGCCTTAACAGTGGTACTATTTTGAGTAATAAACTCTGCTAAAGCGATTTGTACATCTAGATTCGGTAATTCATCTGATTTACGGTCTACTCTAACAATTTGCTGGGTTACCGATTGACGAGAATGTCCGGCTATGCGAGTTTTAGTTACGGTGGGGCGATTAGCGACAGAAATGACTCCACTAATATCTATACCAGCTTTGGTAAATAAATTACAGAGAGCCTCACCCTGACTATCTTCACCCACAATGCCCACAACTTTAACTAAAGCTCCTAGTTTTGCCAAATTATAAACAGCATTAGCACCTCCTCCGGGAATCTGTCGCGTTTCCTCATGACGAAGAATCAAAACTGGTGCTTCCCGAGAAATTCTTTCTACCTCTCCTGTAGTAAATTCATCAAGAGTTAAATCACCAATTACCAAAATTGTTTGATTTTGAAACTTATCTAGCAGTTCGAGGAGTCTAGGGGTAGAATCAGCTAGGAGAGTGGAAAAACTAGGAGTTGTGGACATAGTGATGATAGATAAAGTCTTAAAAAAGACGGGATCAAAAGGGGAGTTAGAGTATTTAAACGATTGTAACCGTATTTTATCAGTTAAGTCACCTCTTCCCTAGCAATACAGCTAAATGTTATATTACTATTTTATCTTTAGTGTTTTTCGATGAAAAGACCAGTTGCTATAGATTTATTTTCTGGGTGTGGGGGGATGTCCTTAGGATTGGAAGCCTCAGGCTTTGATATTGCTGCTGCTGTCGAATATGATCCAATCCACACCCTAGTACACCATTTCAATTTTCCCTATGGAGCAAGTATTTGTAAAGACATTTCATTACTAAACCCTTCTGAATTACTTCAAGTCTTAAAAAATAAGGGATATTCAAGGGGAGTAGATTTAATAGCTGGTGGTCCTCCATGTCAAGGCTTTTCTCATATAGGTAAAAGGCAGTTAGATGATCCTCGCAATTCACTTGTATTTGAATATGTTCGGATGATTAAAAATATCAAGCCGAAATATTTTATTTTTGAAAATGTACCAGGAATAACATCAGGAAAACATAAACAGTTTCTTGAAGAGTTGGTGATAGAGTTAGAAAAACTGGGATATAACATAGAAAAACCCATAAAAATTCTTGATGCTTCTCTGTATGGCGCACCTCAGAAAAGAAAAAGACTCATTATGATTGGCTCAAGAAATGATGTTAAGATGGCTAAATATCCAAATCCTATATACCAAGAAAATGAATTAACTGACATACCTTCTGTTATTCAAGCAATAGGAGACTTAGAGAAACATAAAGCGTTTATAGGTGATGATCCCGGAATTGATGAAAATCTCTTAGACTACTCTGAGTTTAGAGAGAGTTATTCATTGGATACAAAAGGAAAATATGCTCTTTGTCATAAAAGAAACATAGAGCGGGTTGTATATGGGCACATTGGTTCAAACCATACCGCCAAATCTATTCGTAGATTTAAACAAACACCTCCAGGTACAGTTGAAAAAATTAGCCGTTTTTTCAAATTAGCCGCCGATGGCCAGTGTAACACTTTGAGAGCTGGTACAGCTAGTAGTAGAGGTGCTTATACAGCACCAAGACCTATCCATTACTCTATTCCCAGATGTATAACAGTAAGAGAGGCGGCGAGACTCCATACTTTTCCAGACTGGTTTAGATTTCATAATACTATTTGGCATGGCTTTCGAGAAATAGGAAATGCTGTTATTCCTTTTTTAGCAAAATCAATTGGGGATCAAATTATCCAAGGGATGAATATCAATACCAGTAAACTTGATATTTACGACTTGAAAAATGATCAATACGAGTTGTTGAATTTTAATATGGAAAAAGCATCTAAATATTGGGATGTTCCAAATGACGTAATTCCCAAAAGAAAAAGACTCAAAAAGGATGCAGCATGAGTAAGTACGACAAAGTTATAGAAAGAGTATTTTTCAATAACTATACTGAAGGAGCTGTAAAAATTCTATTTGACAGACAGGAGTTAGCTATAGCTTGTGAACAGCTAGGATTTGAGAGAATTAAAAATCTTGGTGATATTATCTATAAATATCGATTTCGTCATGAATTGCCAGAAAGTATTAAAGAGAAATCTTTACCAAATTCAGAGTGGATAATTACTGGGACTGGCACTGGGACTTACGCTTTTAGTCAAGCATCACCAGGAAAAATAAAACCAACTAATAATCGACTAAGAATAAAAATTCTTGATGCTACGCCTGAAATAGTTAAACGCTATGCTCCCGGAACTGATGAACAAGCTCTACTAACCAAGGTTAGATATAATCGTCTTATAGATATCTTTCTAGGGCTTACTTGTTATTCGATTCAGAATCATTTGCGTACAAATGTCAAAGAAATTGGGCAAATTGAAATTGATGAGATCTATTTAGGTGTGAATAAAAAAGGAGCACATTTTGTTATTCCTTGTCAAGCAAAATCTCCAGGAGATAAATTTGGAATTGTTCAAGTTATGCAAGACATAGAGTTTTGTAGATTAAGATATCCTAAGGCAATATGTAAATCTATCGCCTTACAATTTATATCGGAAAACGATGTTGCTGTTTTGGAGTTAGCAGTAGATAAAAGCAATAATATGTTTAAATTATTAGTTGTGGATGAACGCCACTATACCTTAGTAGGAAGGTATGACATTTCTGATGAGGAAATTAATTTAATCAATATACAAGAATAAGATACTGGTGCAAGCCCTAGCTAAGCCTGTCCTTTACGAGTCATTCCAATTCCTAAGCGATATAAATCTGGTACTTTATATCTTTTGACATTATCCTCTGTACCTTCATAAATTGATAACAGTCCTACTTCTAATCCTAAATCTAAAATCTCAGGGGAAATTTTGATTTCATCTGGTTGAAAAGGAGAACGTCCCAACATTTTAAGTTGAGTAATTAATTCTTTTAATTCGGGAAATTCTTCTTGAACTAGTGCGTCTAGAGATTGTTGAGAAACTTTCTCTAAAGAAGAATTTAAAGCTCTTGGACGAATGATTGTTTTATTATACATATTACGTTTTTGTTCTTGAATTTCCCATTCTTTTGCTTCAGAAAATAACTGTAGTAAAGCACGAGGACTTCGATTATTGCTTCCGTCTGCTAAGCGATTCCAGACCCAATTACGAGTAAAAGCTGACTTTCCTCCTTTCATTCTTTCACCTACTAAAATATTCCAAATTTGTAGAATTTGCTCAGGTAATAAATAATCAGAACTACTTAAAACACTTAATAGAGATGAAGAAGTTTGATCAACAAGATTTTGAAATTTTTCTGAGCGTAATGCTTGTTTAATTGCAACTTTTAAAAAATCCGGTTGATTAGACCATTGTAGGGTAACCGAACGACCAAAAAAATGGCTTTTATTTTCAAATTGTAAATTTTTCCAAATGTCTTCCCTTAACATCACTTTAAATCTAAGGGATTTTAAATTATCACCAATATCTATAACTAAAGATAATAAACCTTCAATAGATTTTTTACGTCTAGAACGGTCTTCAGTACTATTACCAAAACCTGTATCCAAACCATCGAAAAGTAATATAGTATCTGAAGAAAATTGTTGATCTAATCGTAATAACCAATCTCTAACTATTAATCCTAGTTGTGGACGACGGAGAGTTTCTTGGAGATATTTTATTAAATTTAATTCTCTAGTATAGTCTCCTGTTAAATCACCTAAACTTTCATCAGGTAAAACTTTTTTATCCCTTTGAGAAAAATAACAAGATAGGCAAACTTGTAACATCCAAAACTCGCGCCAAGTAACTTGATTTTTTTGCAGAGTTGTTTGAATGTTCTTAAAACCATCAGAGCTAATAACCCAATAATTATCTTTTTTTAAAGGACTAGGGGACATAACTACTATAGATTTCTCTGGATTTTCTTCAGTTAATCTTCTAAAAATAGCAGTTTTCCCGGTACCCTTGCGTCCTAATACTAGAGGTGTTTGAGGCTTTAAAGCCTCATCTACTAATCCAGTAGCAACAAAAGTTTCAGAAAAGTTATCTTGAAACTCGGTTGTACCCGCGGAAAATTCTAACTCAGAGAGAATATCTTGTTTTGATTCACCAAGATTAATTGGTTTCAAAGTTTGTTCCCGACGAGTAGGTAAAAATAGCTCTATCCATTCGGCTACTGGTTCAAAATCACGCCACACATCTGGATTAGTTAAAACGCGATCGCTGGTAGCAATTGTTTCAAGATAAGGAATAAAATGAGTTATCTCCGATTCAATAATAGGATTATTTCGATTAGGAATTATTGATAACCAATTACTAATCCATTCTAAAGAACGGTGTTGGTATTTTTCGATAACTTCTGGAGCTTTACTTGCTGGAATAGGTGAGACTAAAAAACGGGGTTCAGGAGTTAATTGATGTTCCTGTCGTTTATTCTTTGATGCTAACAAAGCTTTAATCAGAGCGGATGTCCCCTCTTCTGTTTGGGGGTGAGGAAAAAATACAATAACCGCTAAATCTGCTAAATCAAATAGTAACGGTGCATTTAAATTAGTTATTCCAGTTCTCGCATCTAAAAGAATTACATCCGGTTTAAAAGTTAAATCGTAACTAAGAATATCAATTAATTGTCTTAAAGGATTTCTCTCTTCTCGATACCAGGCAGAAACATCAAGAAAATTAAGTAATTTAGCATAGTTAGCATTGGGTTTACCAGCACTTAAACAGTAAAGTTCTTCTGTTTCAGAAACTCTCATAATGTTTTCTTGAACATTAGGAATTTCACCTTGGTCTAATTCTAGTAATAATGATAATAAACCAGCACCTTCTTTTACTTCGTTTTGTTTCCCAAATAAAGCTGGTAAACCGGGAGCTTCTAAATCCATATCAACACATAATACAGTAAATCTTTTACTAGCTAAAATACGAGCAGTATATGCTAATGCAGTGGAACGACCAACTCCTCCTCTATGAGAATAAAAAGTTGTAATAATGGGGGTTTTTAAATCTTCATCTAAATCTGAAGGAAAATTAATTTGTTGAGGAATATTTTTACTTCTATCTAAAGCTTGCGGCCATAATGGTAAATTAGTTAAATCCGAGTCTATGGCTAATGTGCCTGCCCATTCTCTTTCTTCAGGTGTCATTAGTTCTAAAGATTCAACGGATAAGTTTTCTAATCCTTTTAAAACTATTTTTTGTCTTTGCT
The DNA here is from genome assembly GCF_057440575.1 of Johannesbaptistia floridana. NCBI lineage: Bacteria > Bacillati > Cyanobacteriota > Cyanophyceae > Chroococcales > Cyanothrichaceae > Johannesbaptistia > Johannesbaptistia floridana. Next base: position 916 of record NZ_JALKVM010000112.1, on the reverse strand, counting down.
GGTAAGATTGACCGCTGAATTCTGGAGAAATTACTATGATGTGCCAGCTATCTGAAATGTCTGGTTGTACTCGTAGATTATGATCATCAATTGTCAAGTTGGAAGAGATTAAATTATTACGAATAATGCTTTTAATTTCAGATTGATTCATTTTCTTTTCCTATAACGTTTAGTTTGGTTTTGTATCCACCCAGTTAAATTTTTTGCTCCTTTAATCAGTTCTTCTGTTGTCAATGTACTATTTAGTTGATTTGTGTAACGTAAGTCTGTTGACCATTGTTCTAGAAAAAAAGCTTTGCTACCATCATTATCTCTTAAATCAGAAAGACTAAATTGTGATTGTTTCCATAAGGCTTTCAAATTATGACCTTCACTGCCATATTTGGGAAAACCCTTATTTTGTTTTTGTAAAAAAGCTTTAAGACTACACTCTATAGCATAACCAGCTAAATATACAGCTCCTACAGAATTCGGTAAGTGTTTATTAATCATTTTTGCTTCTGCTCCTCTTGCTCTAGCCACTGCTAACCATTCATCGGGTGTACTCGGATTCATGCTTAGGCACTTAATATTCTGTATAGATTGATAAATTTTTATTATATAGCAGTGCTCGTTATAGTGTTAACTATATTTACATAAACTTTTCCCCCCAAACTCATATCTTCCACCAGAACTTATGTACTAATTTTTTAGGAAAAATGTTCTTTATGGTTAATTCTCTATAATCTTTGTCTCCTAGAGGTTTAACATCAATTCTCTTACTCATTACTCCTTACTCCTTACTCATTACTCAACCCCAACCAGTAGCTTTTGCTAAAGGTGGAAGATCTGATCCAAACCCCCCTTATTAAGCTATCCTTTATAAACATCTTTCTTAACATAAAACTTGACAAAAGCCGCAACTTGTGGGTTTGTG
>NZ_JALKVM010000111.1:0-2986 GCF_057440575.1 Johannesbaptistia floridana | reverse complement strand
TGAGCAAGTTTTAGCAGTAATGAGTAAATATTTTTCAACTGTATTTAGCCCCAGGCATACGATTGAGATTAACTGTTTCTAAATAATCTGGATCTACTAATACCCAGTTATTCACTCCCAAACGACCTAATATTTCTGCAAAAGTTGCCCCTATACCCCCACACCCAATTAAACTAACTCGTAATTCTCCTAATTTTTGTTGAAAAAGCTTACCAAATACTTGCTGACGAATAAACATCAGATTGTTAGGATCATTTTGCTGTTGCAAATGGGAACTACCTTTAAACCAAGAAATATTATAATCAAGAGACTCAAAGGAAGTACCACGAAAATTCCAAATGCGAAATTGTCCCTGTGTTAAATCTTGATTAAATACTCCCGAAATTAATCTGGGTTGACTGGTAAATTCACTACTGAGAAACTCAGCGTATTCTGATTCATAGTGATTGTCAATTTGGGAAAAATTAGGAAATCCTGTGTGATTGTGAGTGTGAATATGAATAATGTCATAATCAGTGTCCCAAAGATAGTTTTTCAGTAAGTAAAGATGAAACTCCTGCTTGAGAACTAATCTATGGGAGGATTGATATTCATAACAATCAGCAGATGGTACTATCCAATCTTTGACTATATAGCGTACTTGATTTTCACTGATTAACTTACCTTGACAAATAAGAAAGCCAATCACCTCTTGGTTTGTACTGTTAACCTTCAGTAAAGCTTGACGAAATTCCTCCCAAATGTGAGGATAAATATGTAAAAAGTAACTAGTCATTGCTGTTAATAACGTGACGTGCAGTAATAAACAAAGTAGCTAGATTATGGCCATTTTTGGGGTTTTTAGCCGGACGCCAACTATTAGTCCATTTGTTGTGATTAAATCCTCCTCCTAGTCCTACACAGTACCAATACCATCCCTCTTCACTTAAAAAAGGAGCACCATAATGACTTTGTCGGGTAAAATGATGGTCTCCTTGTCCTACAGTTTTCCAAGGATAATTAAGATAGCAACCAATGGGAGGTAGAGAGGGATATTGTGGAGGTAGTAAAAACAGAATATCCGTACAACTTACTTGAAACTTGTTTGTCCCTAAGGGCATACCTTTAATTAAGATAGCTGTGTAAATACGTTCATCTATGGTTTTTTGCCCAACAATAATATTAGGGGTTACTAGATTGAGTAGTTGTAATTCTTGTTTGAGTCGAGATGATAGCTGAAATGAGTGATGATTTTGCTTAATTTTAATTGGCATTTTGACCCGAAAAATAATTGTGATTTCCTTTGACGATTTTAGGTACAGTCCAAACTTTAGTCCCTTCTTTGAGGGCTTCATTATCTTGTAGAGGTCTTGTACCACTGATACCCTCTTCCATAACATCATCGTTTCCTATTTGGGGTAAGAGCGATCGCATCTCTTCTACTGTTACCCCTTCGGGTAAATCAACTAATTTACCATTTACTGTTGTTTTCATGATTTTCTTGAATTCTGACTAAACTAATTTTATGTAGGGGTATATTAATTACCCCTTTTGTTGCTTTACCTTCTCTCAAGAAACACTCTTTAGAAGTTTACTGTTTTTCTGTTTTGATAGCCTCTGGTGTTACTCTACTAGCTTGATTAGCCATAGCATAGTGATGATTTAACCCTATTACTAAGCCTAGACTAGTAAATCCAATAGCAGTAGCAATACTAATAGCTAACATTCGTTGAGAAGTCTTTTTTTCTAAAGTTTCCACTTTTTTGTTAAGTCTTTCGATTGTTTTTGTCTCTAGTATTTTTAATCTTCTCTCAAGAGTTTCTACAAATAGTTGCAGATATTCCTCAGTATTATCCTCAGGATCTAAATGAGGATAATTTTTGTTGAATTGGTCTTTAATCTCCTGAGATTTTCTTAAGTTAAGGCTAACTAATTTCCCATTAACAGTAGTTATAAACCCACTGAAAAATCGTTGATACCAATTAGATGACTCATGGTTTGAATCAGTTGAATTCTCACTAACTTCAATCGAAGATAGTCTGGGTTCCAATTCTGTGAAAAATTCCCCGGGATTTGTGTTGTTTAAATTCATCGAAAATTCCTATTAAATCTATTACACTACTGGCTGCTAATTTCAATTCTGTTCCTAATATTTGTTCGATAGATGCTATTTCTACTCTGATGCCTCTGCGTCTTAATTTTTCGGTTAAATAAGCAAAATCAGAATCACCAGTAATTAGTACAACAATATCTGGTTGCATTGCTATAGCTAGTTCTAGAGCATCCATGGCCATTAAAATATCTATATCGGTTTCATAGTCTTCTCCTTTCATTTTTCCTTCTTTAGCAATTACCAAAAAGCCACTACTTTTTGCCCAATAAATAAATTTTTCTTTTGCTTGTCGCTGTTCAGTAAATTTTTCTCGCTGAGGTGGTAAGCCCATATAAATAACCATTTCGATTAGTTCTCTTCCTTCTTGAGGATTTGCTAAATAATCCCGAAGTTTTAGCCAATCTAGTTTACGGTTAAAGTTTTGTGCAGTAATGTACAAATTATCTGCATCAGCAAGAATCAGTACTCGTCGCGGGTATTTCAGCATTTCAGTTTTGCTTGACTTTGGCTTGGCTTTATGTCTCTATTAAACACTGCCCTAGGAAAGGGGGTTTTCCTATTGTTTTTTGCACATTTTCAAATGAGGTAACCGTTTATCTCACATCTTGCATCTATACCTAATGTTACTGGTTGTGGATGAATTATGAGTAATGAGTTTTGAAGTAATGAGTAACGAGTAAGAAGTCTTGAAGTCTTGAAGTCTTGAAGTTTTGAAGTTTTCAAGTTAAAGAATTGATGCTCAACGCTTAAAAATTGGTTGACCGCGTATGGGCGGTCATCTATGGCCCCGGATTTTAAATCCGGGGCCATAGATGACCTTTGCTACTTTTCTTAGACTGAAGAGAAATGAACTTTTTCTGAGGTTAATTTAGTACAGAAGTACTGGTGGAAGAT
>NZ_JALKVM010000110.1:0-2990 GCF_057440575.1 Johannesbaptistia floridana | reverse complement strand
TCCCAAAGTGGTTATGATTGCAGTCCCAGTGCTCGATAATTGCAGGCCGCCACAGGTAGCTATGCAAGCAGGACGGTTAATGTTATATCGTTTAGAGGCCCTAGTTCAAGAAAAAGCCAATTTTGCCTTTGAAACAACACTGGCTGCTCGAAACTTTGCCCGTTTTTTGAGAAAATGTAAAGCCCATGGATACACTATCAACTTGATTTATTTTTGGTTACAAACCCCTGAATTAGCCATAGAAAGGGTGACTAGACGAGTAGAAACTGGAGGTCATAATATTCCTATTGAAGTGATTCGTCGTCGCTATGAAAGGGGACAAAGAAACCTGACTCAGTTATATTTACCCCTATGTGATAAATGGATTGTCTATGATAATTCTAGGGAGAATCCCCAGTTAATAGCTGAATGCCCACTTAACAAACCAGCAATTATTTATCAACCCTTTATCTGGCAACAAATAACCAAGAAAAATAATGGCTAAAACAAAACCTGACAAATTATCTGACCAAATTGATACAGGAGTCAAAACAGCGATTGCAAAAGCGATTGAGAGACACAGAAGATTAGGCGAGTCAATTAGTATTCTCAAAGATGGCAAAGTTGTTACTTTAAACGCTGACCAAATACCGCCTTTAGATGAGCCAAAAAATCATGACCTATTAGACAAAACCTAACTAGCGGTTTTGTTGCAAAGAGTCATGAAGCATACAATGTTTCTATGTATCTCGCGTATTTTTAAGCAGCAACATCAAAAAGTAATCAAAAAAATTCTTTTTTAAGCTACACTCACCCTATTACCAAAACCATCAACTTGACCTGGGTTAATGGGCGATCGCGTGCTTGGCTGCTCCGTTGGTGATCTCGAAGAGATCCGCTTCGCGGTGCGCGCATTTACTCCCCACCTATCAAAACCACCTTTATTGGCTCGCCGTACTCATTAGACTCAAAAGTATATTTGCTGCTATTCACAACACGTGGCATAACTTCTTTCCTAAGTATTGGGTCAGATAGCCAGGTATTCAATTCCTCTAATTCAGATAGAGATTTTTTCTCAGTGAACTTGGACTTACCCATAGAGAATGCTCCCTTTGCCCAGTTTTTGATACTAGAAGACACATTTGCAGCATCATTTGGTTCTGTGTCTATTTCTTGAGGTTTTGATGTCTGTGGCTCGTTTTCAGTGGAATTAAGAGAAGTAGCTATTTCTGCATTGTCTTGGGGAGGTTCGGTGGGATTTGATGGGGATTGATTGGGAGGTGTGGATGCGCGATCGCATTTAAAACTTAAGCTATTTTCTTCTTGTCCAGGTAGAGGAACATCAGCAAGGGAGCGCATATCAGCAGGGAAATCTTCAGTCAGCGCCCTAGAATGCTTAAGTAGTTTCTCTTGTTCGTCTGGCTTAATCTGAATACCATTATCCATCCTCATCGCAGCATTAGAGTATCTGGAGTGTTGCTCATCACGGTACTGTTCCCAGGATATAACAATATTGGAGGGGTCTTTCTTAAAATACCTCAGCACATCAGCCTTTTTCTTTGAAATATCCCCACCGTAAGCTTTCTGCCAGTCAGTTGCCAACCAAAGCACAAAGTTAGGGTCTAGCTTTCCATCAATCTTCCAAACGCCATCAGGTATCCAATTATTGAATGCAGTCTTAGATTTACTTGTGGGTTTAACAACTTCTGTTTTTGAGGTAATTTCAACTTTATTTGATATGGCGGTGGGATATTCCTGCTCAAGGTAATCCGTTGGTTCAGTCAAAGAATCTGTTGATTGTCTTGTGCTATCAAAGTTAACCTGACTACCACAAACACTCTCAAATTCTAATTCAAAAATTTCTTCTTTTTCCCCAAGAGAAATATTATTAGAAGTCTTTAATTGTTGAATATCATTATTTATTAGAGAGCGATCGCCCATACATGGATGACCCAGATGTGGAAAATCAATATCTGGTAAAGATTCTTTTGTGGTAAGAGTTTAAGCCACTTGACTATTTGGTTGATTAGTTGAATGTGTTTGAGAATCTGCATGAGATGTGTGTGAGTTCCTTACATTCTGATTATCGTGGCTGTGCGGACACAGAAATCTTGTTTTGTTCCTGGACGATAAAATTATTGTTCAATCTAAAAGGGAACAAATTGTTCCCTAATCGCAAAAATTAAAAGCTTTTATATTTTAATAACTATATAGTTAATCAACTTGAATGATAATAATTTAATGTCCCCAAATTGGAGACAGTTGAAACCTAAAAAAATATTAAGCAGTACAATTGGTATAGCAGCATTCGAGTCTTTTGAGTTCTGCTCATCCCTGTATTGTAGGAGTGGCTGAATAAACTTTCTTTTTCATCCACTTTTATTTAGAGTGAACCAGTGCGATAGGTTTAATATTGATAGTAGTTATAGATGTGGTGAAATTATGAAATTAAAATAATTTGATTGGCCACCGATAGCAATTTGATGTCCCCAATTGGGGACAGTTGAAGCTTTAAAAAATTCTTAGTTAAGACAAGTATCTATTTCATTTGACTCAATACCTATTTCTTCGAGTTTTGAGGTCTCTGGGTCATTTTCTGGGGAATTAGGAGGATTAGTTATTTCTGGATTTTCTTGGGGAAGTTCAGTTGGATTTGACTGGGATTGATTGGGAGGTGTGAATGCGCGATCGCTAACTAATTTTTTACTGTCTTGCTCTCGTCCAGGTACAGGAATATCAGCAATAGAACGCATATCAGCAGGGAAGTCTTCTGTTAAAGCTCGCTGATGAGTCAGCAACTTCTCTTGCTCATCAGGCTTAATCTCGATGCCATTCTCCATTCTCATAGCAGCATTAGAATATCTCTGGTGCTGCTCATCACGGTATTGTTCCCAAGAGATAGCAATATTAGCCGGATGCTTCTTAAAATATCTCAGCACATCAGCCTTTTTCTTGCTAACCCACATTCAGCAGCCCCATAGATAAAATATAAAAGAAGTATAAAGCCAAAG
>NZ_JALKVM010000109.1:0-21521 GCF_057440575.1 Johannesbaptistia floridana | reverse complement strand
AACAAAAGCGCCCATCGCTGATACTCATAACAAAAGCGCCCATCGCTGATACTCAGACAAAAGCGCCCATCGCTGATACTCAGACAAAAGCGCCCATCGCTGATACTCATAACAAAAGCGCCCATCGCTGATACTCAGACAAAAGCGCCCATCGCTGATACTCAGACAAAAGCGCCCATCGCTGATACTTGCGCCCCTTACCTGGTGACAACTTTTGTTAGCGGCAAACTAACCCTGAGGTTTATAATTAAGAAGAAATATAGAAAAAGGTAGCTAATATCAAGTGTTGGTTCTCACAGGTTATGAATATCTCTTGGGTTTTCTCTTTATCAGCAGTTTAGTACCCATCTTAGCTTTAACAGCTTCCAAACTGCTGAGACCTAGTGGTGGTGGTCCAGAAAGACGCACTACCTATGAATCAGGAATGGAACCCATTGGGGGAGCTTGGATTCAATTCAATATCCGCTACTATATGTTTGCCCTGGTTTTTGTAGTATTTGACGTAGAAACTGTGTTTTTATATCCCTGGGCGGTAGCATTTAACCGTTTAGGATTACTCGCTTTTGTCGAAGCATTAATCTTTATCGCCATTTTAGTAATTGCTTTGGTCTACGCCTGGAGAAAAGGAGCGTTAGAATGGTCATAAAGGTAAAAGATTGTAAACTGATAAATTAATATACTGACAAATGACTTCTAAGATAAATTTTGAACAGGCAGACCCAGCTAAAATTATTCATCCTACTAATCGCGGTCGAGTTACTCAAGAACTTTCAGAAAATGTAATTTTGACTACCGTAGACGATTTGCACAACTGGGCTAGATTATCAAGTTTGTGGCCACTTCTATATGGTACGGCTTGCTGTTTCATTGAATTTGCAGCTTTAATCGGCTCCCGCTTTGATTTTGACCGTTTTGGTCTAGTACCCCGTTCTAGTCCTAGACAAGCGGATTTAATCATTACTGCGGGCACAGTTACTATGAAGATGGCTCCCGCTTTGGTACGTCTTTATGAAGAAATGCCAGACCCTAAATATGTAATTGCCATGGGCGCTTGTACTATTACTGGAGGAATGTTTAGTACTGACTCTCCTTCCGCCGTACGAGGTGTTGATAAACTGATTCCTGTAGATGTTTATATCCCCGGTTGTCCTCCTCGTCCTGAAGCGATTGTAGATGCGATAATTAAACTTAGAAAAAAAGTTGCTAACGAATCTATTCAAGAAAGAGCAACAAAATTAGAACAAACCCATCGCTACTACAGTATCCCTCATAATCTTAAACCTGTAGAGCCGATTCTTACTGGTAAGTATCTACAATCTCCTACCAGACAACAACCAGTAAAAGAATTAGCCGAAGGTCAACAACAGCCCGTAACTTCAGAGTCAATGACAGCAGTTAAGGAGGAAATTGAGCGTGACTGAGAATTCTCAACCAGAAACAGCTAATAATGAAGCTAGTAATGAGGAATTAGTTCCCGTTGGTAAAACAGCTAGTTGGTTAGCTGAGAATAATTTTGAGTGTGAAGCTTTACAAGCAGACCATTCAGGTATTGAATTAATCAAGGTTGAAGCCCAATCTCTACTAGATGTAGCTCAAGCTTTGTATAATCAAGGCTTTAACTATCTTCAATGTCAAGGCGCCTATGATTTAGGCGCGGGAAAAGAATTAGTTAGCTTCTATCATTTGACTAAAGTTGATGATAATGCTTCTAATCCTGAAGAAGTTCGTATCAAGGTTTTTTTACCTAGAGATAATCCTCGGGTGCCTTCTGTTTACTGGATTTGGAAATCAGCAGATTGGCAAGAAAGAGAAAGCTATGATATGTATGGGATTATCTACGAGGGACATCCCAATCTTAAACGAATTTTAATGCCAGAAGATTGGGTGGGTTGGCCTTTGCGTAAAGATTATATCTCCCCTGATTTTTACGAATTGCAAGACGCCTACTAAAAGGGTTATTTCCCGGATTTTTTATCCGGGAATTAGGGTATATAAATAACTATTTTGTAATTTATTATTTTAAAATACTACTATGCAATCTCATATTTGGATTAATCATTAATTAACTAAAAGCATTACCTTTGAAGATATTTCTACTCTTAAATATGACAATTTGCCTTTAGCCATACAAATAGTACCGAAAAAGCTTGAAGCGCCAGGAGCGAGATTAAAATATGTTAACTTGATTTTAGAAAACCTCTAAGAAGTAAAAAAATTCCAGTAGTATGATCAAATTGCTCAGGATGGAAACTGCTGCTAGTTTAAACCAACCAATTTTCAAAGTAAGAGTGATTGTTACAAATATTTACAAATTTGGAAAATTTTACACGGATATTTTATTTACTAAGTATAATAGTGTTCTCATCTAATTGCGTCAGACAGCCAGAATCAACAGTATATAGGTCAACATTATCATGCTCTATAATACTTTTAAACATTTGGAAGGAATTGGAGACAAGAAAGAAAAAGATCTTTGGAATTCGGGGATATTAAACTGGCATGACTTTGAAAAAAGAATCGGAAGACAATTACTCATTTTTCAAAATGTCGATGAAAATAATTATAGTATAATATCTGATTCATATAAAGCGATTCAAGAGGGGAATGCGGATTTTTTCGCTCAAAAACTATCTTTTAGGGATTATTATAGAATCGCTTTATCTTTTCCTAAGCAAACGCTATTTCTAGACATAGAAACCACAGGTCTAAGTAAATACTATGATACAATCACTTTAGTAGGTTGGAGTGTTGATAACAAATATAACATACATATTAAAGGAACAGATTCAGCTAATTTAATAACCGCTATATCAGAAGCTAAAGTGTTAGTTACTTTTAATGGCACATTATTTGACTTACCATTTCTTAAGCAAGAATTTCCTAGTTTAGAATTTCCTATAACTCATATCGATCTGAGATTTTTAAGTAAAAGATTTGGTTTTAAAGGAGGACAAAAGAAAATAGAAAAAGAATTAAAAATTCAACGTTCTTCCCCTTTAGAAAAAATTACAGGAAAAACAGCTCCGCTACTTTGGCATGATTATTGTCAAGGTAATTTAGAAGCGCTCAAACTATTAATTTATTATAATTATGCAGATATTGAAGGTATGAAACACATTTTATCTCTAATGTTAGATAAATTAATAAAAAAACAAGAAATTCCTGATAAAATTTCTCAAAAATACAATTTTTCTTATAAATCTCAAGAACTTAATATTGCTATATCAGAAAATTATGATAATCAAAGTGAGTGTTTTGAATTGAGTTTGAATAATCAACAAATTTTAATGCCAAAAATACAAGAGTATTTGTTACCATCAATAAGTGATTTCGTTTCTTCAAAACGTTTAAACGATTTTAAAATTGTTGGTATCGACTTATCGGGAAGTGAAAAGAAAAGCTCAGGGTGGTGTTTACTAAACGGCAACATTGCATATACTGAAGCTCTAAAAACTAACCACGATATCATTCAAAAAACTCTAGAAATTAAACCTCATTTAGTTGCTATTGATTCTCCTTTATCTTTACCTAAAGGGAGGAAAAGCGTAGATGATAACGATGAAAATCGTCACGCTTATGGCATAACAAGAGAAGCTGAAAGAATTTTAAAAAGACGTGGCATTAATGTTTATCCTTGTTTGATTAAAAGTATGCAAAAATTAACAGCAAGGGGAATATTTTTAGCCAATTATTTTAGAAAATTAGGAATACCTGTGATCGAAAGTTATCCAGGATCGGCGCAAGATATTTTAAGAATTCCCAGAAAACAAGTAGGACTTGAATATCTTAGAAAAGGATTAAAAGATTTTGGAATTAAAGGAGATTTTGAGCAAGAAACTGTGACGCATGATGAACTAGATGGGATTACTTCTGCCATTGTTGGTTTGTCTTTTTGGAGTGGTAAGTTTGAAAAATTAGGTAATGAAGAAGAAGAATACTTAATCATTCCTAACCCCTATCTTAGTTCTAGTATTTGGAGTGATAAAGTTATCATTGGTTTTAGTGGTGGAATTGCCTCAGGAAAAACAACAGCCAGTGAGTTTTTAGTATCTCAGGGATTTAGATATGGACGTTTTAGTAAGGTATTAAGTCAGCTTTTAGAAGAACAACAAATAGAGGTAAATCGTGAGAGCTTACAAAAAATTGGTATAGAAGTCAATCAGACCAGAGGACAAAGATGGCTATGTCAACAACTGATTAAAGAAATCCCTGGTCAAGATCAAATTGTAATTGACGGATTACGCTTTCCAGAAGATCATGCCTTCTTTAAAGAGAGATTCGGTACCGCATTCTGTCATATTCATTTAAACTTTCCTCAAGAGATTCGACGACAAAGATATATTAAACGAGGAGGAAGCAATGAAGAATTTGATAAAGCTGAATTACAGCTAACCGAGAGTAATTTAAGTAATTTACAATCTTTAGCAGATCAAGTCATTTCAGATGCTGGCGAACTAAATTTAGTGTTGTCACAAATCATCCAAACTGTAAAATGTAACTGCTTTCCTCAACAAGAAATGTTTATTGAGAATGACTAGGTGTAACAAAAAAAAGCGTAGCCGAGTAAAAGTAGTTGACAAAAAAAGGAAATGTGAAGGAAAATTGAACCATATTGGCAGTTTACCAAAACAATATTACTAATCTAGAGCAGGAGAATTTTTAAGTTTTTGAATTTCTTGATTAAGTAATTCTATTTGTTTCTCTAAAGTTTTAATTTTTTCTCTATATATTTTTTGATTAACATCTAGATTATCAATTGTTTGTTCATATTCTTTTTTTACATCATTAGTATTTTTTACATAGCTAATTGAATCTTGTATAAGTGACAAAAGGGGTACAATAATAGCCAATACAGTCAATATAAAACCGATTACAGCTCCTATAGCTATAACATTTCTAATTCTTGTTACGTTATTTTCTGCCTTTTCTGCTGATTCTTGTGCCTTTTCTGCTGATTTTTTAGAATCAAGAATTATATCAGGAAGTGAACTGCGAATAGGTTTATGTGGAGAGGCTTTACTTAAGAGATATTCGACATCTTTATCTTTTTTATCCTCTGGAAATGAAACATATTTACCTTTTCTTTGAATAATAGCTGGATTATTTTGATAAAAAGTTGTGTTGCGACTAAGCTTAGTAAATTCCATCCATATTAAGTCTTCTCCTCCTTTAAAAGTATATGAATTTGTCGTTAAATTATGTAAAGGAATCAAAAGTTTACCAACATATCCTGGGTCAACTAAGGGACCTGTTCCCAACAAAATACCTCTATGAATATGAGTTATTTTCAAATTAAAGCGTAAAGCAATATAATCAGGAATGCGGAATTTTGGTTCTATTGAAACAAAAGCAATTGAATTAGGTTGTAATATAAACTCTTGATCCTTTTCTAAATTTTCCCATTTGCTTTCATTTTCTTGATCATTTTCTTGATCATTCCAATATCTATATTTTCCTAAAATAGGTACAGCGTAGGAAGCTGATTTAAGTCCACTAGCATTGAAAGGACAAATCATCCCTGTTACTCTTACATAATCATAAACATCAGCCGAGTTCAACAGCGCTGGAATAATTTCTGGGAAAGGATCAATAGATTTATAGATATTAAACCGCCTTTGTGCTTCCCCATCACCCTCTTGAGTTTCTAAAACTTTTATATCAAAATCATCATGAGAAGAGTTGGACATAATTTACATTATTTTTGCCATTTTTGAATTTTTAATTAAAGAATCTGGACTAAAACCAAGATAATCGATTGATGATTTGATCATTGATTCTACATTACAAATAAAACGCATCACTTTTTCAGATGATTTATAAGATTCAACCCAAGAAGAGTCAATGTAATCTAGGTGATTCATGACAATGTGAGTTGGCTGATTAACCATAATCGCACTTTTTACCACTTCAGGATCAAAACGCGCTACACGTCTGATTAAGCCCGTTACAGACGTGTATTCTATAATTGATTGCTCTCCCCCACATTCATTTGTTACTGTACTCCAGTTAATTTCATTTGGCAAATAACCAGAATTTCCGGCGACTCGAATCGGAAAAGCACGTAAAACTAAAACAATTTGATCAACATCTAAAGGACTTAACCCAACTTCCGAGACAAAACCAGAAGCACTTGTATCGCGACTGGTAACATAAGGATAATCTTTTGAATGAAGTAACGATAAACCAAACCCCTGAGTTCCTTCAATAATAATTCGTTTTCCCTTATCCAAAAATTCTCTCATGAATGGTACAACAGATTTGATATACGGTTGCAAGAGAGGTTCATTTTTTGCCAGTCTGACACAATGAGATCTTTCAATTCGTCTAACAACAGATGCACCTGTACCACTTAAAGTTGAGCCTATTGTAGAACGAAGCTCACTATTTTTTTCTTTTTCTTCTTCTTTTTCTGTAATAATCATGGCATTAGGGTCAATTAATAACCTTTCTGCTGTTACACCAACCTTTTGAATTTCTTTCAATAGCACTTTTGGGTTTATATAGCTTCCTGCACCTAAAATGCAATATACATCTGGAATAATAGAAGCTGTAGGTAAATGTCGTAAAATAATAGGATTTCCTGAGTTATCAATCACAGTGTGCCCAGAATTTGACCCCCCAATTCGTACAGCCACATCAGCTTTTTGCTCACATGCTAAAAAATGAGCAGTTTTTCCTTTTCCTTCTGAGCCGAATTGTCCACCAACGATTACAGTTACTGGCATAGACTAAAGTTCATGATTTCTGTTCATGCTTTTTATTTTACCCTAACTTCTGTTTGCTTGATACATTTATTTAGACTCAATTTCAAACACAAATTTAAATAAAGATGCGAGGATCTGAGTATTGGCAGCGATCGCCCACAACAGATATGAGTAACTTTACTCGACAAACTAAAAACCAATCACCTACCCAAAACAGCCTGAGGAAGAGCAATACTGCTCGGATAAGAATCAAACATATTTCTCTTGAGAAAGCAGGGAGCACTGGAGCACTGGAGCTTCAACAGAGGGGTTTTTGGTTTTGTACTTAATCTCCTTTCAAGCTTACTCTAATCAATAATTTTCTGTTAACAAAAGCAGTATTGTGAGGAAGAGAAACAAACACTATAATCATAGACTACAGTGTTGGAGTATATCATGAGTAATTTTCTAAAATGACAGAATTAAAAAATTCTTTTCAAACTTAGCACCTCTAACAGGCTTTCCTACTAAAGCAGGAGGTAAAATTAAATTACGCCGTTGATTTCCTGCTTCTACCGTGATTTCTGGCCCAGATTGGGTTAATTTTACTTGGTCTTTGGTAAATCCTGGTAAAAATAGACGAACTTGGTTTTTACTGATATCCGCTTCTAAAGATAGAGGAATATTGCCTGGTGTCGTTAAATCCGGTAATGTATCGATTAAAATTTGCCAATCGGAGCTAGTACGACTTGGTATACTAGTAGTAGGAAGGGGACTAAATTGAGCAGCTATATCTTCTTCTAGAGAGGCTTGATTTAATAGTACTCCCGCTACAGTTAAACCTACCTGTTGCGCTGCTCCCCATAAATACTTCGCTGACGATATCGCCTCAGGCTGACTATCAATTACTAAATAAGCGGATATCCGTTGTGGGTCTCCTAATGCTGCTATTCCCTCTGATAGCATCTGATTAGTCTTATCAGTTGGTTCTGATGTTAAGTTATCAAAACTCCAGGATACATTGAGTATAGCGCTAGTTATTGGTTGTACGAAGGGTGCGATCGCTTTCCCCACATCTGATTCTGCAAACAGTTGGCGAAAACGTCTAATATACCAACTCAAAACTTCTGGTATCCCAAACATTCTTACCGTTGCGAAACTTTCTGCTCCATCATAGACTATAACATCATACTTGCCACTTGCATCATATTCTCTGATACTGTTAAGGGCTAAAGCATCATCTATTCCTGGTAAGATGGCTAATTCTTGACCATAGACATTTTTTAAGATAGGTGACCTTAAGTACTGTTTTTCTAATGCTTTTAATTGTTCCCAACTTTTTTCTAAAAGTTCTGTAGTCTGTAACTGTACTACTTGGAGATTTTCACTTATTGTTTGGGGTTCAGTTGTGAGAGTTTTTTCTAGAAGCATAGCTAGACTAGGACCGGGGTTTTGTCCTACTAACAATACACGTCTTCCTTCTTTAGCGAGTTTTTTGGCACTAGCAATAGCCATTACAGTACGTCCACTACCACCTTTGCCCAAAAAAGTCAAAATGCGAGCCATCTATCTAAATTTCCTTGATTTTTTGCTATCAGTGACTAGTTTAACTCAATAAATTACGTACTTGCATGTTAGGTATCAGGTGTCAGGTGTCAGGCTAGAGGTTCTAAATTTAATCTGGGAAAATGATTGAAGTAAAAAGTTATCGACATTTAACCGTTTGGCAAAAATCAATGGATTTGGTTGTAATCTCTTATCAATTAACTTCTCAATTTCCCAAAACTGAAATTTATCGGTTAAGTAGTTAAATACATACCCAATACCTAAAACCTAACATCTCACACCTGACACATCAGTTACTTATTTTATGCCTAGTTTACCTGTTTGATTTCGTCTTCAAAAAACCAAGTAGAGCTTTTATCGTCAAACTCTACTATTACACCTACTCCACTACCGTCGGTCATCTTGTAACCTGCTATAGTACCTGTTTTTCCCAGCTTATCAACTATTGTTGTTGAAACTCTATCTCTAAGACGATAGACTTTTACTTTTTGCCCTATTTCCATTCCTTTTTTTGTTTAAAATTATAATCCATAAACTAGTGTATCTCAACTTGACGCTATTTTCGCTTGTAATTGCGAATTCATCTCCCTCATATCTTGCACCAAAACAAAAGTACAGAAATTGGCCGACAAGGGAGAATCAATTTTTAAGCGCGATCGCCTTAATTCTTTAACTCATTACTTCAAAACTCCAAAACTTCTTTCACTTCAAAACTCCTTTCACTTCAAAACTCCTTACTTCTTACTCCTTACTCCTTACTCCTTACTCCTTACTCCTTACTCCTTACTCCTTACTCATTACTCATTACTCATTACTCAACAACAACCAGTAACATTAGGTAAAGATGCTTTGGTCTGAGTGTTCCTTGAGTTGTTGCCAGAATTCTGTTACTAATGAATTACTGCAAATAGGTCATCTGCTTTAGCATCAAGACTATCACCGGAGGTTTTACCATTGTGATAAGCTGCTAAGAGGACAGGACAAGTTTTTCCCCAAGCGATAGTGCCTGATTTATCTATAGATATGGCGCCAAAATCTCGTTGACGTTGACGAGATTCAGTGAAGGATTTGTCTATGGCTTTGGTTAGGGATAAACCATCGCTAACCCGAATCACAATTTTAGCTGCTAAACATTCATCAATAATATCTTCTCCAATCCCTGTACAGCTTACTCCCGCTTCAGTATTTGCATAGTTACCCGCAGGCATTGCTGAATCACTGACACGGCCAATTCTTTCTAAACCTTTACCCCCTGTAGAAGTACCTACAGCGATTTTACCGCTACTATCTAAAGATACTACCCCAATAGTTCCATAATTTTGGGCTACCACATTAGCCATTTTTTTCTCAAAGTTAGTTTTACGTTCTTCCATCCATTCCTGAAGACGTTTATCTGTGAGGGGATCGTAAATAGGTATATTTAACTCTCGGGATAATTCTGCGGCACCGTAATCAGATAAAACGCGATCGCTCTGTTGTTGTAATTCTTTTGCTAAATAAATGGGGTTTTTAATTCTAGAGACATTAATTATACCACTAAAGGATTGAGTTTCTCCATTCATTAAGCTACAACTCATCCGAATTTGCCCATCAGATTGAAGGACAGATCCTGTCCCCGCATTGAATATGGGGTCATCTTCGAGCAATTGACAACCTTTGATTACCGCTTCCACGGCACTGGCATCGGTTAGAAGTAAATCATAAACTTGTTGTACAATATTCGATAAGGATGCACGAACAAGTTCTTTACCTCCTTTATCTTGTAAGGAGGCACCAGCTCCTCCATGAATAATTAACTTCGGTTGTGTATTCATAATCACTTTATTACTTATTGGTTTTTTGATTTGCGTCGCCGACATCTTTCTGAACAGTATTTTACATCATCCCAGCACTTTTCCCACTTTTTGCGCCAAGTAAAAGGTAGTCCACAAACAGGGCAAATTTTTTCGGGAAGGTCTGAACGAGTTTTTTGACGTGGCATAAAAATATGGATATAACTATACTTTCTCAGATTAAAATTATTTTAGTAGAACCTGCTGGAGCTTTGAATGTTGGCTCTGTGGCTAGAGTTATGAAGAATATGGGTTTGAGTCAATTGATTTTAGTGAACCCTCATTGTAGCATTAGTGACCAAGAGGCTCGCCAAATGGCTGTCCATGGTCTTGATGTTCTAGAAAATGCTATCTTAGTTAACAGCTTACCAGAAGCCTTGACCGGTTGCCAACGGGCGATCGCCACCACTTCACATTCTCGTAGTTTAAATACCCCTTTTGAAACTCCTCGTCAAGCTTTACCATGGTTACTAGATCCTCAGTTTAACACCGCCTTAATTTTTGGTCCTGAAGATAGAGGGTTATCTAATCAAGAGTTAAATTATGCCCAAAGATTTATCTCTATTCCTGCTAATCCTGAGTATTCTTCTCTTAATTTAGCCCAGGCTGTGGCTGTTTGTGTCTATGAACTTTACCAAGTAGTTACACAATCGGATAGTGATATGTTGATAAACAAACAAGCTAAGGCTGATTTAGCTAGTTTAGATGTTTTAGAAGGCTATTATCAACAGTTAGAAACTCTACTCTTAGAAGTAGGGTTTCTCTATCCCCACACGGCTAAGGCAAGAATGGAAAAATTAAGAAGCTTTTACAATCAAGCTCAATTAACTAGGGAAGATGTTACTATGCTTAGGGGGATGCTACGTCAAATCAATTGGGCCTTAAAACAAAAAGATAGATAGAGTAAAAATATGTAATATAAGTTTTAATAATAACTAAAATTAGCTCTTAAGGCTTAAGTGCAAAAACGGTTAAAAAATCAAAATCAATTTTTTTCTTTGTAGCTTCCCTATCTTTACCATAATTTAAGAAATCTATGAACAAAAACGAATTAGTTGAAATCTGGAGAAGAATCATCATAGGAGAACAAAAATCCTGGGTGCTTTTTGAAAATGGCACTTGTATAATTTTAATGAACCCAGAATTAGATCTAGCTGAACAAGCCATTGAGTTGATAAAAGAATGGGGTCCTGTTTATCCAGGAAGTCCTGCTGGTGATTTTTCAATAATAACTTTAGATGAGGAAGATGGATGGGTGGTAACAAGTCATCATGATGATATTTTAACTTTTGTCAGCTCAGATGAAGTTGGAGATGATAGTAATAATGAATTAATAGTTGGGTTATTGGGACGTTCCAAGCGAGATAAAGATGCTAAGTCACTCGAAGTAATTCATGTTGAAGATAAAAGAAAAAACTGATAGTAATATGTTGAGATTATAATTTTCTTTTGAGCTCAAGGTTTACAATAGTATAAGTAAAAAGTAGAATTTTAATTGTACCTTTTATCATTCAAATATTTTTAACATTAGCAATAAAAGATTTAGTTGATTTAGCAGATCAAGCTTTATATTTAGCTAAAAGTCAAGGACGCGATCGCCTAGCAACCATTCTTTAACAGTTTTTTAACTAAACTCATATCAAAGCACCAGAACTTATGTACTAAATTAACCTCAGAAAAAGTTCATTTCTCTTTCGCCTAAGAAAAGTAGCAAAGGTCATCCGTTCCCCGGATTTAAAATCCGGGGCGATAGATGACCGCCCATACGCGGTCAACCAATTTTTAAGCGTTGAGTATTAATTCTTTAACTCATTACTCATTACTCATTACTCCAAAACTTCTTAATTCTTACTTCAAGACTTCAAGACTTCAAGACTTCTTACTTCAAAACTCATTACTTCAAAACTCATTACTCATAATTCATCCACAACCAGTAAATGAGTGATAAAGATGCAAGTCTGAGTAAAGCTGGCGATCGCCCTTTGAACGGTTACTTCTTAACAAACGGTTTCCAAAGCTAATTTGACACGCACAATAACTACTATCTCGGTTTCTTGGTCTAAAAACTCGGTTAACTTGTTAATAATTTTAGTTTTCAAATGACTATTTTCCCCTGTTACCGTACTAGCTAGAGATTCTAAACCAACTACACTGGCGTAACGAACCACCCATTCTCCATCCTGTAAGGCTAAAATCAAAGCATCTAAAGCTTTTTCCTGACCTGAGATAATCTCCTCAGGAGGCAATAGAGACCAAGTAATATTACCTAAGCCTTTAGCAGCGGCACGGCGCACACTTTGGGAAAAATCATTAGTAGCGGAATAGATAAGTAAATCTAAAGTACGGGGATCGCCGATTTGGGCAAATACTCTCACTGCCCAAGCCCTAGCACCATAGTTGTAATTATCAACTTTTTCTAGTAGGGGAGTAACGGCGATTGAGCCTAACTGCACTAACCCATTAACAGCAGCTACCGCAGCACCAGGGTTATTATATCCTAGTACTGCAATCAGGGTAGAAATTGCTTCGGGATCTTGTTTTGTTGCTAAAGCTTGTACCGCTTGTACCAAACTTCTGGCAGAAGTGGCCGTTTCTACTTGCTTGATTAAAGTTTCGGTAGAATTAGTCACAATAATTCGTCCATTATCTTAATTATTTCAATGCTGCGCTCAGATGGTTGAGAATTTTTCTCTAATTCTGGCTCTACTAAATTTTTCAGGGCTATTAGCTTTAAACTATTTTCTGCATAGGTATTAGCGATCGCCTCAGCGCCTTTGAGATAACCACTAGCCCCCAAATCAATCAATGCTGAGCGCCGTATTTGTAATTCTGGGTTTCTCAAAGTTTCTATTAACATTTCTCCGTAGATATCATTATTTGTTAATTGATATAGTGCTCTAGCTGCGGCCGATTTTATTTTAGCTAGGGGATGCTCTAAAAATGGTTCAATTTCTGTGATTGCTGTTTTTGCTTGCAAAGTCCCTAAAGCTTCAATTATTGCTTCATAGGGCTGCACTAAATAGGGTTTTCCTGGCACTGTTATTGCTGCTTCTACCCCTCCTGCTAATAATTGTACAAGAGGATTAATCGCCCGTTTATCTCCTATTGTTTCTAAGGCTTGGGCTGCTGCTTCTCTCACGTAGTAGTCTTCAAAACTTAAACAACCGATTAAGGGCTCTACTGCTTTAGTATCTCCTATTTTACCTAAGGCTCTAGCCGCATTGCGTCTCAGGGGATAACCACCGTCTGGGGCTCTATCTTCTTCATCTTCTAAAGCCTCTAACAATGCTGTCACTGCTTCTGTGTCTTCAACTCGAAAACGCCCTAGCCACCAGGCTGCATAGTATCTTAAACCCAGGTCTTCTTTTTGACGAAGATTGGCGAGCGCCGATTCTACTGTTAACTCTGATGCTGTTTGATTGTCTTCTTTCATATCTTCCCACTACAAAGCCTGGATTTGTAGACAAATACTAGTTTTACAACCATTTATCTGCCTACTTTACCAGGCTAGTTTTACCTTTTTTTTTATCAGGCGATATTATCTGCTCTTAATTTTTATTAGCTTAGAGCGTTGATTGCATAATCTAAGTAGGAGTTAGCTTCTACTGCTGGATCTCCACTTAAACCATGATTAGCTTTGATGTGTTTTAGAGCTTCGATGTACCAGCTTGGGGATAATTCAAAGCTACGGTTTATTTCATCAATACCAGCTAATAGGTACTCATCCATCGGACCAGTTCCACCTGCTACTAGGCAGTATGTTACCATACGTAGGTAGTAACCGATGTCACGAGAACATTTGTTTTTTCCTTCTTGAGTAGCTGCGTAGTTTGGTCCTTGAGTGCTAGTAGTGTAAGGGAATTTGTTGTACACTGCTTGAGCTGCTCCATCGATTAGACGTTGGGAGTTTTCAGTTAAGCTTTTTGCTGCTTGTAGGCTTGCATTAGCTTGTTTGAAGCGACCGAAAGCGATTTGGATTTCGGTGCTGCTTAAAAAACGTCCTTGAGAATCTGCTGCTGATACTGCTTCGGTTAAGGGGGTTTTCATGATTTTTTCTCCTGATTTTTTTCTTGATTTTCTATTCTTTGATTTGATTTCAATTGATTTGTTAATTCCAAAACTATGCTACTGCTTGAGCTGCACGGTCAAAGTAGCTGGAAATTTCAGACATTAACGCGCTGCAATCACCAGGAGTGATGTTGTTGTTATCATTTGCAATCGCTATTGCTGCATCTTTCATTTTTTGTACTCCTACTGCTACCGAAGCACCTGGAGTACCTAGCGCGATGTAAGTTTCACGTAACCCGTTTAAGCAACGATCTTCTAGTACACTTGCATCACCTGAGAAGATTGCATAAGTTACATAGCGTAAAATGATTTCCATGTCTCTTAAGCAAGCTGCCATACGGCGGCTAGTGTAAGCATTTCCACCAGGAGCAATTAATTGAGGTTGCTCTGCAAACAAAGCACGTGCTGCATTGGTAACAATCGCAGAGGCGTTGCTAGTAATACGGTTTACTGAATCCATGCGTTTGTTGCTTTCGCTTACCATGTTGTTTAAAGCATCTAGTTGATCGCTAGATAAAAATTCACCGCGTGTGTCTGCTTGTGATACTACTCTAGTAAAAGCGTCGTACATTTACTTAAATCTCCTGTTTGTTTTTTTGTTGCTTATCTTTTGTTTGTTTTTTGCTTTTTTATTTTGACAAAGTTTTTTTCTCTATATGAGAGACTTTTTTTCTTTGCCTTTTTAAAAAAGTGAAACTTGTCAATCATTTTTCGGGTTTAATGTTTGCTTATTTCATTACCCCCTCAGCTTATTTTTATACTATCTTTTTTTACCTTTTTTTGTTACACATTGTTAACTTGTTAAATCGTTTTCTTCATACTTCTTTACATACTTTGTTTTTTCGCTTAGGTATTATTACTTAAGTCTATTATTTTCTATAGGTGAAAATTCTATTCATATAAAGATTTTAGCTGACTTTTGTTTACTGTTATGACTTTACTACTTTAATACTTACTCGAAACATTCCTTTACAATTTCTCTAAGTCTTGGTAAAATTTGTTACCAAACTTAAAATTTGTTAACTTATTTTTTACTTAATTGACCTAGTTTTTCCTATTTAAGCCAGGGAAAAGCACGAATCAATTCAGTAGTAGCATTACCTCACATCTTCCACCAGTACTTATGTACCAAATTATTGTGAGAAGAAAGTTCATTTCTCTTTCGCCTAAGAAAAGAGTCAAGAGAACAAAAGTACTGAATACGCCTTTTTGGTCAACCAATTTTTAAGCGCGATCGCCTTAATTCTTTAACTCATTACTCATTACTTCAAGACTTCAACAATCATTATGGTGCGTTACGGGCTGCGCCCTAACACACCCTACTAATGCTACTAATGCTGCTTCAAAACTTCTTTCACTTCAAGACTTCTTACTTCAAAACTTATTACTTCAAAACTCATTACTCAACTTCAACCAGTAACATTAGGTAAAGATGCAAGATCTCAGATTACGGTTGTATCAGCGTCCGTGGGAAAGAACAAGTTGCATATTTATTTATATAGTTATATAAACAAACTTTGAGATAATTTATTAGTCTTTTCTACTAAAGAGGGTAATTCAACAGTAGTAAGTTGACCTTGATCAACAACTTTCTTACCATTAATAAAGCTGTAATCAACCCCACTAACCTGACAAAAGATTAAAGCCGCTACCAAATCATGAGCGCCAGCTAATTCTGGGCGATCGCAATTAATCGCGATGAAATCTGCCGACATTCCTGGGGCTAGATAACCAATATCATCACGTCCTAACACTTTAGCACCCCCTAAGGTAGCAATAGAGAGCATTTCTCTAGCAGACATCACGGTAGCGTCACAATCTCTAACCCGGGCTAATAAAAAGGCGGTTCTCGCTTCTTGTAGTAAATTTCCGGTATCATTAGAGGCAGAACCATCTACTCCTAAGCCTACAGGTACATGGTGATTAAGCATTTTGCGAATTGGGGCGATACCACTACCTAGGCGCATATTACTACAGGGACAATGGGCTACTCCTGTACCTGTTTGACCAAATTTACGAATAGTTGGGTCTGTAAGTTGTACACAGTGAGCGTGCCACACATCATTTCCTAGCCAGCCTACTGATTCTGCATATTCTCCCGGAATTGAGCCGAAATTTGCTAAACTATATTCTACATCAGCGATATTTTCGGCTAAATGGGTATGTAGTCTTACTCCTGGATAGGTACGGGCCATTTTGGCTGATTCTCGCATTAAATCTTGAGTCACGGAAAAAGGAGAACAGGGGGCTAGGGTAATTCTTAACATACTATGCCGAGAGTTATCGTGATACTCTTCGATAATCCGTTGAGAATCTTTTAAGATATCTGCTTCTTTTTCGACTAGGTTATCAGGAGGTAATCCCCCTTGACTTTCCCCAACACTCATACTGCCTCGACTCGCATGGAAGCGTAATCCTATAGCCTTGATAGCGGCAATTTCATCATCTAGGGTGCAGTTATTGGGGAAGAGATAGAGATGATCACTTGCCGTTGTACAACCGGATAAAATCAACTCAGCAGCAGCCATTTGACATCCAGTATACAAAGCCTCGGGAGTTAATTTTTGCCAAGGTTTATAGAGACTTTTTAACCATTCAAACAAGGTGCCATTTTGGGCCTCTGGTACAACTCTAGTTAATACTTGATAGAAGTGGTGGTGAGTATTTACTAATCCTGGTAAAACTAAATATCGGTTGTTTAAATCGAGAATTTCATCAGCAGTTGTGGGTAACTCTCTGGTTGTTCCCACCTGTTCAATAATATGATCACGAATAAATAATGCACCTTGGTTAATTTCTCTTTTTTCCTCATCCATGGTGATGAGGGTATGAATATTTTTGATTAATAAAGTAGCCATAATGATAATTTAAGAAATATTTAAGAACAAAGAAACCATAAAACTTATTCCTATAGTAATTAACAATATACCCAAGCAATCATTTTTTGATGAGAGTTGAGGGGGTTTTAACCAAAAGTTAAATAATTTTCGTACTAAAGGCATGACAATCCAAGTTAACAGAGAACAACTAATGATATTTGAAACCAGAATGGCGATCGCCACTGGCCAAGATTCTATAATTTGCCAACGGGAGAAGATAATAGTTTCTGTCATCACTGTGGGATATAGTCCAAATAAAACAGTTAAAGCTTGTTTCCACTGAGGTAGATTATTTTGACGTATTAACCAGTCTTCAAAGCTATTTTTATAGGCAATCAAGCGATAAAATCCCAATTGTTCGCGACGATTTCTAATTAACTGATGGCGAGTATCTGAGTCTAACCAAATGGTCAAATTTTCTGGAGTATCAAAGTGGATAACTGTGTACCATTTGTCTCTAATTCCGTGGCTAGGAGGAAAATTATCAGTTCTTAAATAACCGGGAAATTCACGGGAAGCTTTAATAATTTTTTCTTGCCAGCGTAAAAAAGCCTCTGTTTTTTCTGGAGGTATGTGTTGTTCTATGATGAAGCTTACAGAAGAATTATTTTGACTTAGTTTACTCATAAACTTGTGGGATTCTGAAGCAAAAATAACTTCAACTACCTCTATAGGTACTGTAGGACCAAGGAGAGGCTAACAGGGGGACATGGTAATGTTGTTCTGGGTTAGCAATGCCAAACCGTAAAGGTACAGTATCTAAAAAAGGTGGTTCTGGCAAGTTATTTAAATACTCTTTAAAATAGGCGCCTACTTGAAAAACTAGTTCATAGGTGCCTTGTTTCAAATCATCTCCCGTTAATAGAGGTTGATTTGTTCTGCCATCTTCGTTAGTCTTTCCCGTTAGCAGCAGGGTTTTTTCTCCCGATTGGCAATCTATTGACCACAATTCTAGATAAATTCCGGCGGCAGGTCCACCTTTTACTGTATCCAATACATGTGTTGTTAATTTACCAGACATTGATTAATTTTCCTTTGTATATTTTTTCATTATAGCGATCGCTTTTTATTTTATTTTACGTCTTGTCAAGTATATAAGTACCAAAACCGATTTGACATACACAAGTCTTTAAATTTACTCTCTTCGCTCTTAGAAAAGCAGATTGTTTTTCTTTGTAATCTTTTATTTTTTGTTCTTCAGTTAACTTGACAATACCCTATAATTATTGTTTATGGTTAACAAAGTTCAAATATATAATTACACTAACTAACCATTTTAATGCTTTAGCAAAAGTAGAAGCTCTTAAAGTGTATCGTTCGGAATAATTAAATAAATATGTATATAACTTCAAAATATTTCCAGAAATTGTCTCAGCAAATCTGATTCAACGGCATATCATCTGTTAACTCTGTTGTTGATTCAGGAGAGATTAAATCATTTATATTTCTCTGGACAGTTTGACAGATTTCATCTAATTGTAAGTCATTGGGATCGTAACCGAAGGGATTTTCTATCTCCATGCTAATCTCTTTAATTCCAATTAAGGCATAACTGACTAAAGCAGTTATACATGGTGTTAACCAACCAGATGTGGCTACTAGCTGAAAAGGTAGTGTTAAGCAGTAAATAAATATAAATTGTCTCAGGTGTATAGAATAGGCTAGAGGAATAGAAGTTTTCAAAATGCGATCGCATCCCCCCAGGGCATCTACTAGGGTATCTAAATGTTTAAACATCTCCGTGAGTTGATAAATGCTAATTTTGTCAGATTTATGCTGTTTTTGCAAATATTCCGTTAACCACAAAGCAATAATTAAAGGTGGGCGATCGCTATTTTCCAATCTCTTATATTGTTGTGATGTTAATAATTTTGCCAATTCTGAGTCAACTTTTTGCCAACGTAGATGGAGTTTAACACTAATAGCAAAAGCAACTAGTAAATTGATAGCTTGAGTTTTTTCTTGTTTGTCTGATGGGGTTTTTGCTTCGATTACCACATAAATAGTTCGTGCTAGATTATATATAGTGTTAGCTATATTCCCCCAGAGTTTGCGTCCTTCCCAAAACCTGCTGTAAGCTGCATTAGTCCTAAACACTAAAAGTAAGGCTAAAACAATACTAGGTACATCACTAGTCAATATATCTAAAGAAATGGAGGTATATCCCAATTTATAGATAATAGTAACTAGTAGGGCAAACACAGTAGAGTATAGTATCCTAGGCAATACCTTAGGAATAATTGAACTTTGTAACTTTGTTAGTAACTTAAACCAATTTCCTTCTTCTAGATAAATTGGTGGTGGTAATGTAGTCATTTAGAGATTTTGTTTAACCATGTTATTTAGCTTATCAAATACTCTTGATGGTTTCTACAACATAATTAAAATCTTCTTTACTCAGACGATGATGCAATGGTAACACAAAGGTGCAATTGGCGCATTTTTTAGCTATGGGATAGTCATTAGCTTCAAATCCAAATCTAATTTGATAGTAGCTTAACAAATGAATCGCTAAACTACTAATACGAGTTTCAATTCCCATCGAAGCTAAATATTCCATGGTGTCATTGCGAGACATTGGAGATATCTCTTCATCAACGTAGCAAACGTATTTTTGCCAGGTGTGAGTGTAATTTTCGGGAACATAAGGAGTTTTTAACCATGGTATTGAAGCTAATTCTTTTGTATAAAATTCTGCACCCTTACGTTTAGCTGCGAGTAAATCCTCTAATTTGAATAGTTGGCTTAAGCCAATTGCTCCTTGTATTTCGCTCATATTGTAGTGAAACCCAAGAAAGCTAAATCTAGGAACTGAATAAGGTTTTTTTCCCAATTCTTTGGTAGCGGCGGAAGTAGTTGCTCCATGATTGCGGAGAATTATGAGTTTTTCAGCCAAATCTTGATCATTTGTTGTAATCATTCCTCCTTCACCTGTCGTAATCACTTGCTGAGGATGTAGAGAAAAAGCGGCAACTTTTCCTAAAGACCCTGCGGATTTTTTCCCATACTTACTGCCAATTGCTGCACTAGCATCTTCTATAATAGGAATATTTGGAGCTACCGAGATGAGTCCTTGGATATCAGCGCATAAACCGAAATTATGAGTAACAATTATCGCTTTGGTGCGTCTATTTACTTGATTGGCTACTCCTTGGATATCTAAGTTATAGGTATCTGGAGCTACATCTACCAGGACAGGTGTAGCTCCACAGTATAGTACCACATTAGCTACTCCGACCCAAGCTAAAGCAGGAATAATTACTTCATCACCTGTTTCTATTCCTAGAGCTACTAAAATTATATGAAGGGCACTAGTACTGTTATTAGTGGCAATACCGTATTTAGCACCATGTTTTTTAGCAAAAGCGGCTTCAAAAGCTGCAACTCTTACTCTTTTGGTTAAATTATCATTAACCAAGACTTCACGCAACGCTCTCCAATCTTTTTCATCAGTAGGTGAACTATAACAAGTTATTTTGGGTTTTTGATTCATTTTATTTAATCGGTTTGCTGGTTTCAGGTGTTAGGTCATTCATTCCCTGGATTTTAAATCCAGGCATGGAAATGTCCCCATAACCTCGGTGTATCTACTTATCTACTCTGATATACTAATCTCAAACCATTCTACCTAAAACTCAGATCTTGCATCTTTACCCAAAGTTACTTGTGGATGAATCTTGAAGTAATGAGTAATGAGTTTTGAAGTAATGAGTAATGAGTAGTTGTAGGGTGTGAAGCGTGCGAAGCCCGTAACGCACCAAACATGAGTAATGAGTAATAAGTAATAAGTAATGAGTAATGAGTAGTTGTAGGGTGCGAACTTCGCATGGAGCGCGTAACGCACCGTCAGTTGAGTAATAAGTAATAAGTAATGAGTAATGAGTAAGAAGGTAGCCTGTACGTAGCCTGTAGGTTGGGCCATTGGTCACTACACCCAACAAACATGAGTAATGAGTAATAAGTAATGAGTAATGAGTAGTAATGAGTAGTACTTGTAGTAGGTTGCGTTAGGCCGAAGATTTCTGTGGAAAATCACAATTAAGCCTGTAGGTTGGGTTGAGGCACGAAACCCAACAGTATAAAAGTAGTTGTAGTGTGTGTTAGGGCGAAGCCCTTAACGCACCAAACATGAGTAATGAGTTTTGAAGTAATAAGTAATGAGTAAGAAGGTAGCCTGTACGTAGCCTGATTCTCCCTTGTCGGCCAATTTCTGTACTTTTGTTTTGGTGCTTTGATATGAGTTAACGCACCCTACAGAATATTTATTTATTATTTTATGCTACACAAGGGGCGAACTCCCCCCTACGAACAGTATAACTTAATGACTAGATAATTGTCAAGGAAGAATAAAGAATCAAAAATGGAAATTCTCACACCCCTTAACTATTTACTTCCTGATTAGATAAAATAAAACCTAAAACAAAACGAAGCGAGAAACAAACAAATGAAAGTAGCCCAACACCACAACGAATGGCTATCATTAATAGATGAGT
>NZ_JALKVM010000108.1:0-21690 GCF_057440575.1 Johannesbaptistia floridana | reverse complement strand
CCTCTTCGGCTTGCGCCCCCTCTTCGGCTTGCGCCCCCTCTTCGGCTTGCGCCCCCTCTTCGGCTTGCGCCCCTCAATCTGAAGGGAGGGAGATCGCGATCGCTGTATCTCATAAGTCCGTTGAAAGGGCTATAGATAAAAAAGCCATACCCTTGAGATATGATTGAAAATAAAAGCATAAAAATAGAAGATGAATAAATTAAACACTCAGATTGCTACTAATTCCTTACCTCCCCAAAACATAGATGCAGAAGAGTCAATTCTGGGTGGTATTTTGCTAGATCCAGAAGCAATCAACAAAGTGATTCACTTCATAACACCAGAAAGCTTTTATGTTTCAGCCCATCGTGAAATCTATAGAGGTGCCTTAACGCTACACGAACAGGGAAAACCAACAGACTTGATGAGTGTAACGAGTTGGTTAGCGGATCAAGGCTTATTAGAAAAAGTCGGCGGAACTATAAAATTAGCTCAACTAGTTGATCGAACTGTATCAGCGATTAATATTGATCGCTACGGCGCTTTAGTAGTAGATAAATATATGCGTCGTCAGTTAATTAGTGCAGGTCATGAAATCATTAACCTAGGATATGATACCACCAGAGAACTTGACCAAGTCTTAGACCAATCAGAACAGAAAATTTTCAGTCTCAGTCAAACTCGTCCCCAAGAAGGATTAGTGCCCATAGCTGATACCTTAGTAACTACTTTTACTCAAATAGAACAGCTACAGCAAAAGGAAGCCTTACCAGGAATCACCACTGATTTATATGATTTAGATGCTATGACCAGTGGTTTTGGGCGTTCTGACTTAATTATATTAGCTGGGAGACCATCAATGGGAAAAACGGCCCTAGGTTTAACCATTGCCCACAATATTGCGGAGAAACATCAGTTACCTGTGGCTATTTTTAGCTTAGAAATGTCTCAAGAACAACTAGCCCAACGTTTACTAGCCTCCGTAGCAGAAATAGAGAGTAATAGATTGCGTTCAGGACGTTTAAGTCAAACAGAATTAGAATCTCTAACTACGGCTATGGCTGAAGTGTGTGAATTGCCAATCTATATAGATGATAACGCCACATTAACTGTAATGCAAATGCGCTCCCAAGTTAGAAGACTTCAGTCAGAACAAGGCAAAAAGTTAGGATTAGTCCTATTAGACTATTTACAACTTATGGAAGGCAGTGGTAGTGATAATCGGGTTCAAGAGTTATCTAGAATCACTCGCAGTCTCAAGGGTTTAGCTAGGGAAATTGATGTGCCAATAGTGGCTCTATCTCAGCTAAGTAGAGGTGTAGAATCCCGTACGAATAAGCGTCCGATGATGTCAGATTTAAGAGAAAGTGGTTCAATTGAACAGGATGCTGATTTAGTAGTTATGTTATATCGTGATGAATACTATAACCCGGATACTGTAGACCGTGGTGTTGCAGAAGTAATTATAGCTAAACATCGTAATGGACCGACTGGTACAGTGAAACTACTATTTAAACAAGAATATACCAAGTTTTTAAATCTCAAATCCCCAGGTTATTAAGTTGTTTGTCTAACTATCTTCTATTCGTAACTTCTACTAGGTAGTTACCATCCATACAAATGAAATAATTGTCAGAAAAATACCTATTGCCAAACATCCATTACATGCAGAACTAAGTTGTAGTATATTTAGTTCTTGTTCTGCAATAGTTGAATAATCATTAGGCTGACTAAAAAAATTGACAATACTATTGATTGGTCTTTTTGCCTTATCCAACTCTTCTTTCATCTCATTTATCTGTAATATACCAAAAATAGATAGAGCGATAAGAGCGGCACCTATCAATAATAATATAGAAGAAAAAATAAACATTTTATGTACTATGACTCCATAAACTAATATTTATTTATAAAACTAAACTTTCTTGCTATAAATAAATGTATCATACATTAGCTTTTGCTGATATTAAGTTTGATTAAAGAGATAACTAACAGTTGACTATACTTTTTTAGCCCACATATCCTCCAACATACTAGACAAAACTGGAACCACAAATAAACTCAACAAAGAAGAAGTAAATAAACCTCCCATAATAGCTACAGCCATTGGCTGTCTTAACTCGGCACCTGCACCCAAACCCAAGGCAATGGGCAACATCCCCAATATTGTTGAAGTAGTAGTCATTAAAATTGGACGCAGTCGCACAGACCCTGTTTCTATTAAAGCCTGTTCTCGTTTCATGCCTCCTAGACGCAGTTGGTTAGCATAATCCATAAGTAAGAGAGCGTTTTTATCTAGTAAACCGATTAAAAAAATAAATCCGATGAGGGAAATAATACCAAAATCACTTCCGGTAATTAGTAATCCCAACATCGCACCTGATAAAGATAGAGGCAAACATAAAATAACTACTATTGGTTCTCTAATTCTGCCAAATAAGAGAATAAGAATAGTCAACATTAAGACTACTGATAATAAAAAGGTTCTAGTAAATCTACCAATAACCTGATTACTGTGGTCGCTATTTCCCCAACGACGCCAAGAAATGCCATCAGGTATTAATGGTATTGCTTTTGCTTCTAATTTAGCCGTGACATCTTCTAAAGCTACATCTGAGTCTAAATTGGCACTTAAGTAAATTACTGTTTCTCCATTGAGTCGCTCAATTTTATCAGTTTCGTAAGAAAGTTCTATATCAACTAACCCAGTTATTTGAATCGCTTCGTCTTTAACCTTTTGAGCCGTAGTATTTAATAAGTCTAAATCTTCCCCTATAATAGCAATTTGTAGGGGTTTCTCCGCTTCTGTCTCCACAAAGGGAATATCTTCTACACTAGTAGTGACATAATTGATTTTTGGTAAGGAATCGCGAACTTGAGATTGGACTATTGCAGTAGTGTTTTCTCGGTCTGATTTGAGTTGAATTGCTAATTTACCTCGATTTGGTTGTCCTCTATTTCCGGCAATAGTTAAGACAGATTGGACATCAGGATGTTTTAAAATTTCTGTTTCTAATTCTTGTCCTACTTTGAGAGTTTTACGCAGTAAAAATCTTTCTGGAGATTTACTCAAATTACCTAACCAGCTTAATTCACTATTTTCTGGCAGGTTTTCAGGGGCATTTTCTGAGGGATTGAGAGTTATATTTGGTAAAGCTACCGTATAGTTAACATTAAACTCTCCCCTATCGAGTCTGGGGATAAATCCTTGGGGAATTAAAGGTATGATAATAATTCCTAAGATAACACTGCCAAGAGCGATCGCCATTACTGTTTTGCGATGATTTAGAGACCATTGGAGTGCTTTTTTGTACCAAATTACTAGAAATGATTCTTCTGTTATTGCTGTTTGATGGTTTTTTACTTGAGGTTTAAGCCAAAGAACTGCTAAAGTAGGGGCTAAGGTACGAGCTACTAATAAAGAAAAAATTACCGCCGCTGAAATTGTCAAGCCAAAGGGTTTAAAAAACTTACCTACTGTACCTCCCATAAAAGCCACAGGAATAAATACCGCAGCAATAGTTAGAGTTGAAGCAGTTACTGCTAAACTAATTTCATCTGTACCCTCAATTGCTGCTTGTTTGGGAGTTTTACCTCGATTAATTAAACGCACAATATTTTCTACATCAACAATTGAATCATCGATGACAATCCCAATTACCAAGGCTAAAGCTAATAGGGTGAGAGTTTGTAAATTAACTTTGACGATTGCCATAACCAGAAAAGTACCTAACAAGGATATGGGAATTCCCAAAGCTGTAATCAAGGTGGCACGCCAATTACGCAAAAATAAGAAAATTACCACCACGGCTATTATGATTGCCATCACCAATTCTTGAATAGTTGCTTTTACTGCCGCTTCTATATAATCTGCTTGAGTTTCTGCTATAGTTAATTGAATATCTGGTAAATTAGTTTGTATTGCTGCTACTGTGCTTTGCACTTGTTTAACTACTTCTAGGGTATGAGCCTCGTGGCGCTTAATTACCTGAAAACCTAAAGTTTCTTGTCCATTAAAACTAATTCTTGTGCCTAAGCTATTTTCTGTTTTTGCTTCTATACCTAATATGTTAAGCTTACGTACACCTGGTAGCTGAGTTATTTTAGGGAAAATTTGTTGTTGAGCGATATTATATAATTCTTGTTTAGTTTTTTCTTTACTTAAGAGTACATAACTTATTGCTGATGACTCATTTAAGTCAACAGGAATAACTTGAGTTGTTGTGGCTGTTGGTAAAGTAGTTTGATTAATAATTGTTTTTACTTCAGCGGTAACAGCATCTAAATCAGTACCTCCATTAAATAAAACGTTGATCACACTTTGTCCTGGATAAGTTATGGAATAGAGTTCATCTAATTCTGATAATGATTGTAATGGTTGTTCTAAAGTTTGAGTTAATTGTGTTTCTGTAGCTACAGTAGAGTTAATAGGTGATTTAGCGGTTACCACTACTACAGGAAAGCTAATATTGGGAAAGAGAGAATAACTAAGGGAATTAAAAGCAAATAATCCCGCAACGATTATACCTAGCCAAGCCGAAATAATGATCAGCTTATGGCTAATGGCAAAACGAGAAAAGTTCAATCGTTGTCGAAAAGAAAGTTTTTGCTGAGAATTTGTCATTGCTTTAAGTAGGTAGGCGAAATTAATAGAAAAAGTTTTGAAATAGTCAAAAAACCCTGTCAGGCGTGGGCTACCTGTCTTACCTCCGCTGTTCCCTCACTCATTTTAACTTTTAATTAAGCCCATCTACTTACTTTAATAAATTTTACTTAAAAGCTAAATATTTAATATAGCTTAATATTTAGCAATATTAGTTAATAATTACTCAAAAAGTTAATGAGTAAGGGATTGGGGGAATTTATTAGCATAAATATTGTCGAGAAAATAAATTGATTGTTAAAAAATATGTCAAAACTGATGAGAGAGGAGACATAATCAGGGAAAATTTAAAACAAAATGGCTCGAAATATGAAAAAGCCATAAAGTTTAGAAATTTCTCTTTAATTATAGGAGTCAAATAAATGACAGTTACGACAGCGGCATCTCGTTTAGGTATTTCAGCCTTTAGAGAAACAGCACCAGTAGAATTACGTCCTAATTGGACAAAAGAAGAGGCAGAAACAGCGATTCGTGTAGTTTACCGTCAAATCTTCGGTAATGACTATATTATGAAATCAGAGCGTTTAACTAGTTTAGAATCATTGTTGTGTAATGGTTCAATCACAGTTAAAGACTTTGTTCGTGGAGTAGCAAAATCAGAACTATATAAATCTAAGTTTCTGTATAACAACTTTCAAACCCGAGTAATTGAGCTAAATATCAAACATTTACTAGGTCGTGCTCCCTATGATGAGTCAGAAGTAATTTATCACCTAGATCTTTATCAAAATAAAGGCTTTAATGCAGATATAGACTCATACATAGATTCTGAAGAATACGAAGCAAACTTTGGGAATGATATTGTGCCTTATTATCGCGGTTTTTTTAACCAAACACAGCAAAAAACCGTAGGCTTCACGAGAATGTTCCAATTATACCGGGGTTATGCCAATAGCGATCGCGCTCAAGCAGCGGGGAAAAAATCTCGTTTAGCGAAAGAGTTAGCGATGAATACAGCATCTAATGTTACAGGACCATCAGGTGGTAACGATGGCTGGGCTTATCGTCCTTCAGTGCAAGATAAAACTCCTAACCAGGCATTTGGCAATCCCTATAATGGGGAACGTCTGTATCGTATAGAAGTAGCGAGTTTAAATGGACCAAGATATCCTAAAGTACGTCGGGTGAATCGTGCTTTTGTAGTTCCTTATTCACAACTTTCGGAAACTTTACAAAAGGTTAATAAAATGGGCGGGAAAGTCGCTAATATAAGTTTAGCTTAACAACTCATCTCACCAAATAAGGAGTCATAACAAAATCAAAATGCTGAATCAAAATTTAGCCAGTAGCACCTCTCCTTCGGATAATCGCGTTTTTGTTTACGAAATCAGCGGATTAAAACAAAACCAACTAAGCGATCGTCAAAAATATCCTATTCGTAAAAGTGGCAATGTCTTTTTAACAGTACCATATCGACGTATGAACGAAGAAATGCTGCGAATTACTCGTCTGGGTGGAGAAATAGTCAGTATTAAATCTTTAGAAGATTTCAACAAAGAAAATACTGAGTCTGGTGATCAAGAATAGAGAATTTTAGCTAACAAGAGTAAAATACCCCGACCTTAAATAAGGTTGGGGTAAAATTTTATGTGTGTAAGTTTTAAGGAACCTATAATAAAGCATTATGAGCTTAAACCCCAAAAAAATTGAGAATACCACTAAATTAATTTTTTAAAATCGGTAAATTTTCGGAATTATCAGTTATAATGGAAACATGAAAAAAAAAGGAATCATGGTACCCCCTGTAGCAAGAAATTAATATGTTGTTTTTAAAGGCTCCTATTGCGATAGGAGCACTTTTTTTGCTAAACCAAGATGAAGTTAAACAAAAAGTTCAATTTGTCCATTTCTCTGATAAATTGTAGGTTATGTCAGAATCAGGAATATAAGAGAAAGAACTAAAGATGCGTATTTTATTTGTAGCAGCAGAAGCAGCACCAATTGCTAAAGTAGGTGGAATGGCAGATGTGGTGGGAGCTTTACCTAAAATATTAAAGAAACTAGGGTATGATGTCAGAATTATCATGCCTTACTATGGTTTTGTAGCGGACAAAATCGAAATACCTAAAGAACCAATTTGGTGGGGTTATGCCATGTTTGAAAATTTTGCCGTTTATGAAACAGTTCTACCTGAGACTGATATACCATTATATTTATTCGGACATCCTGCCTTTTGGCCAAGACGTATTTATGCAGGAGAAGACGAGTTTTGGCGTTTTACCCTATTCTCCAACGCTGCGGCAGAATTTGCTTGGAATTATTGGAAACCGCAAATTATTCACTGTCACGATTGGCACACAGGGATGATTCCAGTGTGGATGCACCAAACAGCAGATATTGGCACTGTCTTTACTATTCATAATTTAGCTTATCAAGGGCCTTGGCGTTGGTATTTAGAAAGAATTACCTGGTGTCCTTGGTATATGCAAGGACATAATGTAATGGCGGCAGCTTTACAATTCGCGGACCGCCTAAATACTGTGTCACCAACCTACGCTCAACAAATTCAAACTCCCGCATACGGAGAAGAGTTAGAAGGACTATTGTCATTTGTAAGTGGTAAATTAACAGGAATTCTCAACGGTATAGATACCGATAGTTATAATCCCGCGACTGATAAATATATCCACCAGAATTTTACTATTGAGACCCTCGACAAAAGAACTAAAAACAAAATTAAACTCCAAGAAGAAGCAGGGTTGGAAATCAATAGTAGTGTCTTCTTAATTGGAATGGTAACTCGTCTAGTAGAACAAAAAGGAATTGATTTAGTTATTCAAATTCTAGACCGTTTCATGGCCTACACTAATGTACAGCTAATTATTTTGGGAACAGGAGACCGTTACTACGAAACACAACTATGGCAATTATCCTCTCGTTTTTCGGGGCGGATTTCCGTACAATTACTGTATAATGATGCTCTATCTCGGAGAGTTTACGCCGGTTGTGATGCTTTTTTGATGCCATCTAGGTTTGAACCCTGTGGAATAAGTCAAATGTTGGCGATGAGGTATGGGTGTATACCGATAGTCAGACGTACAGGGGGATTAGTAGATACAGTAACTTTTAGCGATCCAATGGCTAACACGGGCACAGGCTATTGTTTTGACCGCTACGAACCCCTAGATCTTTATACTTGTTTGGTTAGAGCTTGGGAAAGCTACCGTTATCAGGACAAATGGCAGGAATTGCAAATCAGAGCAATGAATCAAGACTTTAGTTGGTATAAATCTACATCTGAATATATTAAAATATATCAAGAGATAGTAGGAATGCCGGAAGAAGAACGCCAATTAGAACAAGAAAAATTAACACGGCTAACAAAAAATTCTGCATCTAAAGATAAATAACTGTTAAAAAATTCTCCATTGTGGGAAAGCTAATAATAGGAACTATTGGAATAGTTGTATGACTGAGAAATCACATCCAGAAAATCCATCAACCAGGATACCGCCTACCTCATTACAAGAATCAAATACATTGAGTAGATTCGTGAAACAACCACTTAAACCAGAAGCAGAAACCGGGAAAAAAACAGGAAACCCCTCTTCAGGGTCAAGCATGCCCCCACCACCACCACCACCATCGACGAGCATAGCCCAGGAAGTGACGAGGGTAGTACCAAGAGGGTCAAATAAAAGTATGCCGCCAATGCCCCCACCACCATCAACGACCATAGCCCAGGAAGTGACGAGGGTAGTACCAAGAGGGTCAAATAAAAGTATGCCGCCGATGCCCCCACCACCATCGACGACCATAGCGCAGGAAGGGACGAGGGTAGTACAAAGAGGGTCAAATAAAAGTATGCCGCCAATGCCGCCACCACCACCTTCTGATGCTATGCCTTTAAGCGGTATGCTCACAGGAGACTTGGGAGATCAAACTTTTGAAACTATGCCTATTCTTCCTAAAGATAGGGTGATGTCTCCAAGGGAAGCAGGGTCGGGGGGAGCACCACCACCACCATCGTTTGCCCCAGGGAGAAGTACAGATCGCGAATCACCTCGCCCGATATTAAGACCATCTCCAGGTCACCCAACCTTGGAATCTTTAGTGCAAGAAGCATATAGCAATGATTGTTCTGATATTCATTTGGGAGTAAATGAAATACCACGGATGCGCGAGCGCGGTGAAATTGTGCTCACTAATCACCCCGTCACAGATCATCATACGTTTATGAGTTGGTTGCGAGAAGTACTGACAGAAGAACAAATTCAACAATATCATAAAAATTTAGAGTACGATGGAGCGACTCAATACGAATTTGCTAGGGTGAGGATCAATGTATTTGACTCTCTGCGCGGTCCAGGCATGGTTCTAAGACTTATTCCAGTAAAAATACTGACCATCGAGCAACTGCGACTGCCTCCAGTTTTTAAAGATATTTCTGATTATCACAAGGGATTAGTTTTAGTAACAGGACCAACAGGTTCAGGTAAGTCAACAACCCTAGCGGCTATGGTAGACTATATCAATAATGAACACCCGAAAAATATTATCAGTATTGAAGACCCAATCGAATTTGTACACCAAAGTCGCAAATCAATTATTCGTCAAAGAGAAGTAGGAATTCATACTCATGAGTTTGATCGTGCCCTCAAGGCATCTCTGAGGGAAGACCCGGATGTGATTCTAGTAGGGGAAATGCGCGATCGCGAAACCGTGAACACGGCCCTGAAAGCAGCTCAAACAGGTCACTTAGTTATGGGAACACTACATACTAACAGCGCGGTGAAAACCCTAGAAAGGATTTTGAGTTTATACTCCCCTGAAGAACAAGATGCCATGCGAATGGCGATTTCTGAATCTTTAATTGCTGTTATTTCTCAAGGGCTATGTCGTACTACAGATGGTAAACGAGCTGCTTTTCATGACATCTTAATGAATACAGAAACTGTAAAAGACTATATCAAACAATGTAAATACGAAGAAATTGCACAGCTCATGCAAAATGGTGAATATGATGGCATGATTACGATGAATCAATCACTGTTTAATCTCTATCAAGAAGGTCGAATCACTGAAGAAATAGCCTTAGAAATGTCACCTGTACCGAATGAAATGGCGATGATGCTTAGAGGTAGAATCTAGTTTATACCTGAAGTTATGAGCTTGAAATAAAAAATTTTTATTTCAAGCTTTACGGCTTGGTTCTACAATATAGCAATTCTCATACTCATGAGGTACATTTTTTGTTCCTTTCCCTTCTGGAGTTCCCTAATCCCTTAACTTCTGTACCTCAATAGACTGAAAAACCTCCTTAATATCACCAATGACAGCATCAATAAAAGGAATTGCTTTATTTACCCCAGGCGGCGACTTATTCTATTGTCTAGATCCTACTAAACAAAATCGCTGGCACTTAAATCTATGCCTTGCCATACAAGAAAAACTAAATTTACAAGAACCACCTCATTTCTTAGTGCCTGGTTACACAGCGACTATAGATCGCTGGATAACTTCAGACAAAGGAGAAACACAAATAGCCGCAGAATTTTATCCCGCTTTAAAACGTTACGTACCTCTCCTCAATGGTATTTTTAATTTAGAGTCAAATACTATCTGGAATATGGCCGAATGGCAAGAGGAATTTTGTAATCCTATGGCACTAGAAACCTATAAACAAAGGTTTCCTCAACTTTGGGAAAATCATAACTTAATCGTTAAGATTGAACCTCACTGTTCTCCAATTCAATCATTACCGCCTTCTAGTGAGCAAATAACTCCCTTAGTTTCTCCTAAATATAATTATATTTTACGTTTATTTGTGGCTAATCATGACTTACAGAATTCTGAAACTTTTCTCACTCTTCATAATATTCTCGAAAAAGGCTTAAATGTACCCTATACACTCAAAATTATTGATATCAATAAACATCCAGAATTAGCCGAGAACTTTCAAATATCCGCTACACCCACTTTAGTGAGAATTTGGCCTAAACCTACCCGACGTATTGTCGGAGAACTAAAAAACTGGCAACGGGTTTTAACAATTTTAACTAGATAGAATGTTTATTCGTTATCAGCTTCTTCGGGAGGGAACTTCCGCCTAGAAAAAATAATGAAAGCCCTACTTAGAGCGACTTTGAGCAGTTTTTGTAGCCGCTTTACATGGGTACAAATCCTCTGATGCTTAAACGAAGCTTGGTTCGAGAGATTTGAACTTATGTTTCAATTATACAGCGTGCCGCTTCGCGGTTTCCGATTAATCAATCCTATAAATGAGATTGAAACTCATACTATAATATATAAATTTCATAGCTAGGTTTTCAATTAATCAATCCTAGAAATGGCATTGAGAGTTAGAATAATTTTAAAACAAAAGTTCTATTTACACATTTATTGTCAAAGTACTCTCATGGTATCATTTTCTCAAGTTTGGACAAAAGTTAACTTGTGGTTTAACAATATTCCGGATCAAGCTATAGACTCAGCTTATCAAAGTGCTTTAAATATTAAGCAGATTGAAGACCAATATTTTCAAGGAAATATGATTTCTCCTGAGACTCAAGGAGGAGAAAGCGTTTATAAGTATCATCAAAGTGCCTTGAATCGTGAATTAGCTAAAATTAACTTGAATTTAACTCAGTTACATATTAGTAACTTTTTTGAATTAGGAAAAACATCCCCAACCACCACGGACAATTCTTCCTCAAAAACTTCCCTGGAGACAGAAATTAACGAAAAATTAATTTTTATTGAAGGTGTAGTCGGCAAATATCGCCAAAGACAAGAAGACGATTTAATTATTTTAGAAGAATCTCCTAAACCTAACTCTCTCCCTGAAAGGTTGTCTTTAAACTATCCTGAAGTATCTAGTAAAAAAAATAATAGTGTCTTAGATAATCTTGAAAATAAATTACGCAAAAAAGATTCTTTAAAAAGACGAAGATACAGTGAAGAATACGAACAAAAGCTAATTGAAGAATTACAACAGTTACGAAGAAAAAAGAAAACTGCTATCAGGATTTTGGCTTTATTAATTATTGTACCTTTTTTAGTACAAATAGTCAGCAAAAACTTAATTTATGTTCCGGTTTTAGATTTAAAAGTTAATCGAGTTCCCATCGAGCAAGTAAAAGTTAGTGAAGAAATTAGAGAAGAATCTTTAGAAGAATATAGAAAATTTCGAGATATGTTAGAAATTAGACAATTTTTGGCTCCTGAATCATATAATGAAGAACATAAAAAAGAAAAAATTCAAGAGAAAATTAAAGAATTATCAATAGAGGAAGCACATAAAGCTCAATTAGGTTTAGCTAATATTTTGGCCGATCTAACCGCTTTATTATCCTTCGTAGCAATTATCTATTTTCGTCGGCGCCAATGCAGAATTGCCATGAGTTATATAAATGAGAATTTTCTCAGTTTGAATGTTGTAACTCAAGTTTTTCTCTTGATTCTGCTTACAGATGTTTTTGTAGGATTTCACTCCGCAGAAGGATGGGATGTGATTTTAAGCAAGACTTTTGAACATGTGGGGATTCCAGAAAATCCAGCTTTTAATGGCCTATTTATTGCTACAATTCCTGTAATGTTAGATTCTATTTTTAAGCTGCTTATATTTAATTATTTTACCCGTAAATCCCCCACAGCAGTGGCAGTTTTAGAAAAAATGAATCAATAAGACCAAGTCCGGTTTTCACCTCAATGATATTCTTTTCACAAGTGCGATCGCCAATTGATCACA
Source organism: Johannesbaptistia floridana (assembly GCF_057440575.1). NCBI lineage: Bacteria > Bacillati > Cyanobacteriota > Cyanophyceae > Chroococcales > Cyanothrichaceae > Johannesbaptistia > Johannesbaptistia floridana. The sequence goes on along the minus strand of NZ_JALKVM010000108.1, from coordinate 9,358 downwards.
ATCTTATAAATAAACTCATATATCTATCCTGATTCATAATCATATTCAGCTAGGCTTTGATTATCTTGTTTGATGATGGTAGAATGCTTTACTATGTCCAGTTAATACAATTATTATATATAGTTTAAAGATAACGGTAAAGTTACTATGAAGAAAATATTGGTTACAGGTGCTACGGGAAAAACAGGATCTCTAGTCCTAGAGAAACTCAGAGAACTAAAAGAGGAATTCATAGCCGAAGGCTTGGCGCGATCGCCCCAAAAACTACAGGAAAAATTCGGCAATACCGATGGTTTCCACGTAGGAGATATCACTAAACCAGAAACTCTCTCTACCCCTCTCTCAGGCTGTCAAGGCTTAGTGATTCTTACGAGCGCTAAACCAATAATGAAAGCGCCACCAGCAGCGCCGGGAGAGAGACCAGAATTTGAATTTGCCCCCGGAGGTATGCCAGAAGAAGTGGATTGGTTGGGACAAAAAAATCAAATAGATACAGCTAAAGCCGCAGGCGTAGAACATATTGTGTTAGTTGGTTCTATGGGAAGCACAGATCCTAACCACTATCTCAATAGTATCGGTAATGGTAATATTTTAGTCTGGAAACGCAAAGCAGAAGAATATCTGATAGATTCTGGAGTTGATTATACTATTATTAATCCTGGAGGACTATTAGATGAACCAGGGGGAAACAGAGAACTTATCGTAGGAAAAAGCGATCGCCTATTATTTAATCCTCCCGAAGGAATTAATCCTTCAATTCCCCGCGCTGATGTAGCCGAAGTGGTGGTACAAGCCTTAAGAATAGGGGAAGCAAGGAATAAAGCCTTTGATTTGATTTCTTTCCCAGAATCTCATCCTAATTCCCAAGTTACCAAAGATTTTACTAATTTATTTGCCCAAACTACTCCGGGATTATAGAACCATGTACAGTAGAATTATAATGACATTTATTTGGCTAGGTTTTATCTCCTATGCCTTGGTTTTTGCTCCTCCTTCTCAACCGGATACCACAGAACTAATTATCAACTTATCTAATGGTAATTGGGATGGTATCAATCCTCTAATTATCAGTTTATTTAACTTAATGGGTATTTGGCCAATTATCTATGCTTGTGTAGTGTTAATAGATGGTAGAGGTCAAAAAATCCCCGCCTGGCTATTTTCTGGACTATCCTTTGCTGTGGGTGCCTTTGCTTTGTTACCATATTTAATCTGGCGTGATGATAATCCTGAATTTCCAGGAAAAACTAATTTACTGATTAAAATTCTCGATTCACATATAGTGGGAATCTCCCTACTAATTGGTGCATCAATTTTAGTTTGGTTGGGTTTAAGTGAGGGGGATTGGCCAAGTTTTCTCCAGAGTTGGCAGTCTAGTCGCTTTATCAATGTGATGAGTTTAGACTTTTGTATATTAGCTTTGTTGTTTCCTGTTTTAGTTAAAGATGATTTAGCTAGAAGAAAAGTTGAACAAACCTGGCCACTTTTTTCTATCTCTTTTTTACCCTTGTTAGGACCTTTATTATATCTCTGTCTGCGGCCAAATTTGCCTACTCAATAAGAGTAAATTTGCCCGATTGAACTAAATTTGTTGATAAAATATAGCGTTTATCGGACTCATGAGGTACATAAAACATCAGCATAGCAGCATAGCTGCCTCTCTTGCCTCTCTTGCCTCTCTTGCCTCAAAGCGATAACCTCTGTACCTCACCAGTATGAGAATTGCTATAGTATTGATAAACATACGCAGGGAAAATTGTTAAGAAATTGTTGTCAAAAAAATATCTTATAGGAATAATAAATTGTCTGGTAAGTGGGTTAATATTTTGTCAATTTACTGAAGTAAATGCTCAATCTGAAAATTGCTTAGATCCAGATTCCTGTGCTACTAATTTAACCCAAACTGAGGAAAAAGACTCATTAGAATCTGAGGAGAGTCAAAAAGATTGGCAGATTATAGTTCAGCCTTATTTTACCCTACCAGTGAATACTTACGGTACAGCAAGAATTGGAGAACGACAAGTTGATTATCATTTAAGTTTAGGAGAATTATTAGATTCACTTAACTTTGCTATTTCAGGAAGAATTGAAGCTTGGAAAGGAAATTTTGGACTAATTTTTGATGGATACTATACTAGTATACAGGGAAGTGCTTTAAAAGAAATAACTCGTGGTCCTTTTGATACTAGAATTGAGTCTGATCTAAAATATAAACAAGGAATTTACGATTTTGCTCTAAGTTATCATATAGGCGATCGCCCAATTATCAGCAGAAACCAAAACTCTGAGGCTAAATTTCCCCGATTGTGGTTTAAACCCATTGTGGGAACGCGGCTTAATTCCCTTAACTTTGAGATAGATACAAGTATAACTTTTGAAAATTTAGATAGAAGCATAAATAGTGAGAATACACAACGGAGAACTTGGTTTGAACCTTTAGTAGGTGGCGAAGTTGGTATCCAAATCTCTCAACCGATTACTTTTTGGGTTAGAGGTGATGTCTCTGGTTTTGGGTTAGCAGGAGAAGAAGATTTAAGTTGGAATAGTATTTTTGGTCTAGATTGGCAAGTACAACGTCATGTATTTCTTCAAGCTGCCTATCGCTTTTACTTTATCAAGTATGGTGGTGAGAGTTTTGAATATAGACAAAATTTTAATGGCCCATATTTGGGAGTGAGTCTTAGGTTTTAAATTTTAAAACAATCTAAATAACTTTCTTTGTAAGACTAAATCAAAATTGATATTCATATTGTTAGGAGCAATTAAAACCGTAGGTGAATATAGATTTGAAAATATGCAACTTGAGAGTTTATACTAAACATGGAGATAGTGAGCTCACGGATTTAAAGGTCTTTTGGCTGATAATATCTCCTTTTTGTGATCCCGAACTCAATTTAAAAATAACACAACAAAAAAATGGTACTCCACGACAAAAACTCCATAAGACACAAGCTTGAAGACGAAGTATACGCTTCTGTAGACCTCTCAGTAAGTATGCCTAAGTACAAGTTTCCTAGCACTGAAAAAGATCCACGCCATGCTTATTCAGTTGTTCATGATGAATTGATGTTAGATGGGAACTCTCGACAAAACTTAGCGACCTTTTGTCAAACTTGGGTGGAACCAGAAGTACACAAGCTAATGGATGAGTGTATAGATAAAAACATGGTGGATAAAGATGAATATCCCCAGACAGCAGAAATAGAAGCACGTTGTGTTCAAATGCTGGCTGATTTGTGGAATTCACCGAAAGCAGTCAATGCCATTGGTTGTTCTACTACAGGTTCCAGTGAAGCTGCTATGTTGGGTGGTATGGCGATGAAGCGCCGATGGGAAGCGCAACGCAAACAAGCAGGCAAGACCCTCGACAAACCCAACTTAATTACTGGCCCTGTGCAAATATGCTGGCACAAGTTTACACGCTATTGGGATATCGAGCATCGTGAAATTCCTATGGAAAAAGGGCGGTTATTGATGACCCCCGAGGAGGTAATTAAAAGATGTGATGAAAATACCATCGGTGTGGTGCCAACTCTAGGAGTAACCTTTACTGGTGAATATGAACCAGTCCAAGCAGTATCAGATGCCTTGGATAAATATCAAGCAGAAACTGGTCTAGATATACCCATTCACGTGGACGCAGCTAGTGGAGGTTTTCTGGCTCCCTTCTGCGCACCTGACCTAGTATGGGACTTCCGCTTACCTAGGGTTAAATCTATAAACTCCTCAGGACATAAATTCGGTTTGTCCCCTTTGGGGGTTGGATGGGTTCTCTGGCGCGATGATCAAGATCTGCCCGAGGAGTTAGTTTTCTGGGTGAACTACCTGGGAGGCAATATGCGGGATATCGCCCTAAACTTCTCACGGCCAGGGGGACAAGTAGTGTGTCAATACTATAACTTCTTACGCTTGGGAAAAGAAGGATATAAAAAGATTCACACCGCTTGCTATGAGACGGCTCAATACATCGCCGCTGAAGTCGAGAAGCTCGGTCCTTTTGAAGTTATCTATCCCGGAGATATGGGTAAAGGAATACCTGCCTTGTGTTGGAAGATAAAACCAGGGGTTGATCCGGGTTTTAGTCTCTATGACTTTGCAGATCGCTTAAGATGCCGTGGTTGGCAAGTACCTGCCTATTCCTTACCAGCTAATTGTCAGGATTCGGTGATTCAAAGAATTTTAGTACGCCACGGGGTAAGTATGGACTTAGGATCTTTGTTGGTAGAAGATATGAAACATTCCCTTGAGTATTTCACAAAACATCCAGTTCAATCCCCAATGATTAGCGCCGAAGCTTCTGGATTTCATCATTAAAATCAATGAGCAAGCAATTTAATCAAATTGAGTTAATCAAAGCAAAGGGACCATGGCCTTTTATCACTCAGCGCATCTACCGCTTACCAGATGATTCTCAATTAGTATGGCGATCGCGTGAGCACCGCAAGCGCATACAGAGTATAGAAATCAGCAGATTAATTACTCTTACTAATAAGCTGTTACGCTGTTTGTGGATGCCAGAAGAATTAAATTGGTATATTGGTATAATTTTCGCCCTTGGTTCTTTTCTTTTTGCTTTAGGAAGTATATTTAGTCTCTTCCCAAGTCTTCCTAAAATATGGTCTCTTGACACCACTGCTGTTAACTCCATCTTTTTTATGGGTTCTATCCCCTTTACCATAGCTGCCTATCTACAGTTATTTCAAGCGCAGAATGCCGGGACATTTTCACCCCAAGGCAATGGGAGGCCACGACGAAGAATTGTTTGGTTTGCTTGGAGTCCTCACGAAATTGGCTGGTTAAGTTGTGCTTTGCAATTTCTCGGGACACTCTTGTTCAATGTTAATACCTTTAATGCCATGCTCCCAGGTTTACACTGGTTTCAGCAAGATTTAACCATCTGGATTCCCAATTTTTTTGGTTCAATTCTTTTCCTAGCTTCCGGTTATTTGGCTTTTACTGAAACTTGTCACGCCCATTGGAAATGGGAACCTACTAACCTTTCTTGGTGGGTGACTTTTATCAATCTACTTGGTTGTGTGGCTTTTATGATTTCAGCCTTTTTTGCTTTTGTTCCTCCTCAGGCTCCTAGTTTCGATGCCGTGACGATTTCCGTTGTATTTACATTGATTGGAGCTATTTGTTTTTTCTTTGGTTCACTGTTAATGTTACCAGAAACAGTTCACTAACTAATTGTCAAATTTAAGCAGATAATCGGCCAAAGCCTCATAAGCAGACAACAGATAACAAAAAAATACTATCACAATCAATTTATCATACTTACTCTAGAATATCCTTAAACTTTAACTCCTGACTGCTTTGCACCTGAAACCTCTATGGCAAAAATTAACAAAAAATGCCAAACTTAAGATAAATGTTACTTTACCCTGATTATGACAACCCTAAATATCTCCTTACCCGATAAAATGCGAGAATTTATTGACCAACAGCTTAAAACTAAAGGTTATAGTACCGCAAGTGAATACATTCGCCATCTTATTCGCCAAGAACAAGAAAAAGAAGAGCAAAAACGTCTAGAAACCCTGTTACTGGAAGGGTTAGACAGTGGCGAACCCGTCGAAATGACAGAAGAATGGTGGGAAAAAAAGCGAAAAGAAATTATTAACCGCTTAGGTAATGCTTAATCATGGCTTTACGGATTCTAATTACCCCAAAAGCCAATAAAGACCTAGAAAATATATCTGATTACATTGCCCAGAATAATCCCAATGTCGCCTTACGCTTCTTTGATGCTACCCGACAAACTATCGCCAAACTTGCAGAAACCCCCTATCTGGGAAGTATTTATCCCTTGACAAATCCTCGCTTACAAGGACTGAGGCAATGGAAAGTCAAAGGATTTACTAAGTATTTAATCTTTTATCTCGTAGAAGCAGAATTACTCACCATTATCAGAATTCTTCATGTTTCCCGTGACATTCCCAAAATTCTTGGCCAAGATTTTTAGATAGTTAGGTAAATACTTGAATTTTCTTCCGAACTCCTTGCCTCCTTGCCTTTGAACGCCACCAACACCAGTAACTTTTGGTAAACTCACCTCAAATTATCAGTACATTTTGTACTACTATAGCCCGAAGTCAAATTCATTCATTTAGTGGTTTCGGTGGGTTTTTTGTGTCAAAAAAACTCATTACTCATTACTTCAAAACTCATTACTCATGCTGAGGTTAAGCTTCTTTTTAGATTTTTGAGTTCAAATTTATGGTTAACTAAGTAACTATAGTAATTATCTAATCATTTTAGTTATGATAGCAAAAAAATATTTAAAGTATATACTAGTAATATTTTTGACTAGTGTATTACTAATTAGTTGTCATGATTTTCAGCAAAATCATGCTCAAACTTTGGATACAAATACAGAGGAAGAAGTATCACAAATTGTGCAAAATAACCAGATTACAGCACAAACTGGCCTAGCTAATATGTTAATAGCTAGTGCTAAAGAACGTGCCAATAAACAGCCGCAATTAGCAGCACAACTATCCCAACAAGCCCAATTGATTTTAGATGGTAAGATGAACTTAGGCAATCCTGCTTATTATAGTTTTACAGCAGTTAATCAACAACAAGAAGAAGTAGCTTTCTATGCTGTGGGGACAAGTAAAATTGCCTATTTATTTATTGGGGAAAATATAGAAAAAGAAATTCCACAGACTATTAGTATAGATAGTCTCTACTATCCAGAACAAGATCATACCTTTGTGAAACCAGCTTTGATGAGTCGGTCATTTTGGCAAGCATCTTTTACTCCAGAAAATAGAGAAAAATTTCAGGAAACTTTTATTAATAGTCAACAAGCTAAACTAACAGCCATTCCCCAAATAAACAAAAGTGGCAACCAGCAAACATTATCTTTAAAATGGTCAAATGTAGAAGTAGAAGATTCTCAAACCCAAGCTAATGTAGAAGTAGAGTTAAGGCTGTATAGAGATAGTGAAAAATCTGACTGGTATATTAATGTCAATCCTAAAAATAACCAAGAAGGTCAACAAAAAGTTCTCTACAATGTAGAATTTCCCATAATTGCTAATGTTGGAAAAGATTCTCAGCTAAATAGAATAAATAATCCTGATTATTTAGTATATCCCTTTCATTCAGGAGAACTAATTATTAATCCAGGAAACAATTTACAACCTCAGGAGATGATTTATCCAGGAGAAGTGCGCTGGCAATCTCTAGTATATTATCATAATAACCATGGACTTAACTTTATGGTGACAGATGCTGATGGTAATGTAAAATCTGCTGTAGCCAAACCCACAGAAGGAAACACAATTAAATTATCTTGGTTACATCATCCAGCCGCTATGGGTTATAAAAATAGTAGATTTAGAATGATGGGAGATAATCCAACAGTTAATTATTCTTGTCAAATTAGTACCTTTGAGGGAGAGTGGTATGAAGCAGCACAGGTGTATCGTGAATGGATGCTGCAACAAAACTTTTTAAACAATGGTAGACCAAAAAAATTAGCAGAAAATACTCAAGCGGCAGATTGGGCTAAAAATATTATAGTATCCTATCGAACTTATTCTGATTTAGGTATCAAGGGAGAAGATGGCTTGGGAGGAGAAAACAACCAAGTTAGACAGGTATATAATTTTCATAGAGAAAACTTGCCAGACTACCAAGGACAAATAAGTATATATGCTTGGCGTGATATCGAACCGAGTAAAGGTTCTTACTATGATCGCCCAGAAGTAGCACCAGGAGACAAAAATTATATAGGGAAAGACTTTGGTAAGGCGATCGCCAAACTAAGAGAAGCGAATCTTCACGGAAATCCCTTTATAGAATCACCTTTGTGGGATATCAATGGAACCACCTATAAACCTCAAAAAGGCCATCAAATCGCCCTATTACAATATAATAGTAAGCCAATTCGAGTAAAATTCGGCAAAGGAGAAAAAGAGAGAATTCTCGGCTGGGTAGATGTGGGGGAAGAGTTATGGATAACCAAACAAGAAAAAATTATGGAAACTCTCCTGCAACAAGCAGAATCAGATGCAGAAAAAATAGATGGTTTATATTATGACTTAGCTTTAATTACTAATCATCTCAATCATCGCAATCCAAAAACTGTAGGGGGAAATCATAGTGCCTTAGCTTGGCAAAAACTGGTGCAGCGAGTCACAGAAAAAGCCCGTCGCGGCAGTGGTAACAAAAGTAATCCCGAATACACCCTATTTACGGAGGGGATGTCAGATTGTTATCTCAACCTCAATCATTTTTATCTAAATTTCCAAGCAACAATACCCTTTGATTTAGTGTTGTGGGGTGACTACGTGAAAACCTACGGAACTAAATCATCTTGGGAAGTAACAAATAATTCTAATAGTACTAATTGGCAACAAGCTACTCCCTTAGCATTAACATTAGCTTGGGGACAACCTATTGGTCGTATTGATACTAACTTAATTAACTCTAACCAAGTAGCGAGAGACTTTGTGATTAATTTAGCAAAATATCGCCAGGCCAATTTAGATTATCTGAGTACAGGCCGTATGCTCAAACCAGTTACCATCAATAGTATAAACTGGAGTAGTCAGCCATCGCCCCGGGTGCCTAGAAATCAGTTAGCTGATGTGATGATTCCCAATGGAGTATTTGCCCATAAAAATGAAAATAATCGTGATAGGCTATTTATTTTTGTCAATGGCACTGTGGAAAAATCTACAGCAACTATAGACTTTACGATAGACGCTGCCCAATATAACATTCCTCCTAACTATAAGTTATATCGCCGCCAATTGAGTCAAGATGGTAGTGCAACCATGAGCGATATTCCGGTAGGAAGTTTTAATTCTGGGGCGATTACCCAATCTTTACAATTGCAGCCTCTAGAGATAGCTACTTATGTAGCTAAACCTTAATGGGGTTGTAGTTTTTTCCATTGGGAATCTGTCAAATTTCCTCGGCTGATTGGTTGGTTAGAATTTTAAGCAATTACACTCATAACATTTCTTGAAATGAAAGATATAATTAATATAAAATTTAGAATCTCCAATGAAGTATATTATTAGTACATTAATTACCTTAACTATTTCAAGTTTTTGGCCATTTTCTTTGTTAGCCACGCCCATTTATGGAATAAGCACAAACGGAGATATGCTTTTCTATGAACATGCAGGTTATAATGATGGTTCAGCAGATTGGCCTATTCAGGCAAAAAAAATAGGTCATGGCTGGAATTTTAAACAAGTTTTTGCAGGGGAAAATGGTGCTATTTATGCTATTACCTCAAACGGAGATATGCTTTTCTATGAACATGCAGGTTATAATGACGGTTCAGCAGATTGGCCTATTCAGGCAAAAAAAATAGGTCATGGCTGGAATTTTA
>NZ_JALKVM010000107.1:0-21772 GCF_057440575.1 Johannesbaptistia floridana | reverse complement strand
TACTCATTACTCAACCACCACCAGTAACATTAGGTAAAGATGCAAGATCTGAGTTTAAGTGAGTTAGTGGTTGAAAATAAGTTTTAGAGGAAAGTTTAAATTAGGGCAATACTTTCTGTAAACTAGCTCCACCAGTTGGACTTACACTTAAATTTACCCTATCTCCTTGGTCAATTAGATCAAATTCAGAACAGGGTATTTTCCAAGTTGTTACTTTTTGTTGATTCTTTTGAGTATAAATTCCTGTAATCCGACAATAAGTAACAGGAGTAAGGGCGCGTTGGCGATAGGGATAATGATTTAATTGTGGCCTAGGGTTTACTCTGGGTTGGTTTTCTGTCCCTGTTTGGGTGAAAGTTCGCCAATGACTCCATTCATCTATTTCATAATAAACGTAGGTATCATATACTGGTTCACTAACCATATTGGGAACAGTTTTAGGTACTTTACGAGTACTGTAAACTGGCACTTGTCGAGTTTTTTGTACAGAACGAGTAGAATATATGGGTACATCCTTACAACTCCGCTTCCCGGCACCAGTTCCCGTTGATTTAGTAGTACATTCTCGTTTAGTGCCGCTTTGATAACGTTCTGTGGTTGTATAATTTTCAGTTTTAGTGCCGCTTTGATAGCGCTCATCAACCATAATAGTTTTATGGCCTTCTTGCACTTCTTGTGTGCCTCTTTGACGCCTTTCAAAAGAGTGAATACGCGCCCCTACTGGAACATTTTCATCCCAGTCAGATTCTGAGACTGGTCGCAATTCTTCTACTTTAACTTCAGATTCCCAAGTGAGAGATTGAACAGTAACAGTCAAATCACGGGGTGTGAATAACCAGATTCCTCCTACAGTAACAGCACCTAACCCACTAGCAGCTATAGCTCCTCCTGCAATTGGTCGCCAAGGTAAAGATGATTTTTGTTGATTACTGGCTGTGGCTTCTGATTCAGTTTCTGATGAATTAGGTGCTGCGGGATTGTTAATTGATTCTCCAGATTGAGCTCGAATTGGATCTGAGGAGTCTATGTCATCCGTTTGCCACATGTTACAAACATGGCAGTTAAGTAAATCTTTAGAAGCACCAGTATCAGGGTTCAAAGAACCACAATGCTTGCATTTCCAATCGGCGAGTCCTGCTTTAATTCTACCCAGCAATACTGGATCTGTGATTACACGGCTATTTTCGTCTTCATATAATTCTACAGAATCATCACGTCGATAAAAACAGTTAGGACAGTACCATCCAGTGGGATTTAAACTAGGAATAGCAGAAATATGATCTTCACCACATTCAGGACATCTCCAGTATAGTTCTATATATTCTACTTGCTCACTCATGAGCTTTGACCTCTAGGAAATTAACAACAATTAACAGAAAGTTAAATAATTCTTGCTTATTCCATTTTATCAAAAACTACATAAGTGCTATCTCAGTAAATACCCACATAAATAAATCTAGAAAAGCGATCGCCGATTTTCCATAACTCTTTTTATATCAAATTGATTAAAAAATGCTAAAAATATAGAAGCAGATTAGATTCCCCCTTTGGGTAGGTTTTTTACCAAGAGATTGTAGTGAGGGTGAAGACAAGGAAGACAAGGAGGGAAAGTGGACAAGGCAGTATAAGTATTTTTATACTACACAAAGCCAAAAACATACTTTTTTACTTGTATTATCTCCCTTGTCTCCTTGTCTTCGTTCCTCCCGGAGTCTCGCTGTAGGGAAGGGGGGCTCAAGGTTGCTTGTCATCACCTCGTTTTTAGCATTTATTTTTCTATTTCATATTAGTAATTGCGATCGCACAAATTTAATTAATCTGGTTGAATTCCAGAACCTACTGGGGCATTTGCTTTTAGTTTCAACTCAGGATGGTCGCCTATAGCTTGTTGTAGATTCCATTCATTTTTAAACAAAATTACTGGTCTATCCCAACTATCTTTAACTATCATGGTGTTAAAAATTTTCCCCGTTTTTTCTAAAGCTTCCCAACCGTTGGCCACCCAACGGGCTACACTGTACCCTAAAGGCTCTAACTTTGTTTCCACACCATATTCTTGCAGAAGGCGAAACTGGACAACTTCAAATTGTAATTGGCCCACAGCAGCTAGGATTGGGTCTTTTTTATAGTCGTCAGCGGAGTACATAATTTGGATAGCCCCTTCTTCTTGGAGTTCTTTAATCCCTTTTTGAAAAGGTTTAAACTTAGAGGGGTTGGGATTTTTCAGATAAGCAAATAGTTCTGGAGAAAAACAAGGTATCCCCTCATACTCTAACTTCTTCCCTTGGTAAATAGTATCTCCGATAGCAAAGACTCCCGGGTTATTTAAACCAATTACATCTCCTGGATAGGCTTCTTCTATCGACTCTCTTCCTTGGGCAAAAAGTTTTTGAGGACGGGATAGACGCACATTTTTACCACTGCGGGCATGATTTACGGTCATATCCTTTTCAAATCTCCCGGTACAAACGCGAATAAAAGCGACTCTATCTCGGTGTTTAGGGTCCATATTAGCTTGTAACTTGAAGACAAATCCGGTAAACTCGGGATAGTCTGGTTCTATTGTCCCCTCTGAGGAATTGCGTGGTGTAGGTTTAAGGGAATGAGCTAAAAAATTATCTAAGAATAGTTTAATACCGAAATTAGTCATAGCACTACCAAAGAAAATCGGGGTCATTTCTCCGGCTTGCACTTTGGCTAAATCCCAGGGTGAGCCAATTTCCCCCAGTATTTCCAATTCTTCTTGTAGTTGACCATATAGTTCTGCCCCTAGTAATTTCTCAGCTTGAGGATCATCTAACTGCATCACAGTAGTAGCGGCTTGTTTACTCCCATGCCCTTGCCTTTCAAACAGGTTTATTTCCTCTTTACTGCGATCATATACACCTTTAAAGCGATCGCCCATGCCTATGGGCCAATTCATGGCATAAGTAGCTAATCCTAATTCTTGTTCTATCTCATCTAACAATTCTAATGGTTCTCTCCCGGGACGGTCTAACTTATTCACAAAGGTAAAAATTGGCAAAGAGCGCATTTTACACACTTCAAATAATTTACGTGTTTGTGGTTCTAAACCTTTTGCCGCATCAATTAACATAACTGCATTATCTGCCGCGGCTAATGTCCGATAGGTATCTTCACTAAAATCTTGGTGTCCTGGAGTATCTAAGAGATTGATTTGGTAGCCTTTATACTCAAACTGCAACACCGTAGATGTTATAGAAATCCCCCGTTGTTGTTCCATCTCCATCCAGTCAGAGGTAACCTTGCGTTGTTCTCTACGTGCTTTTACTGCCCCTGCTTGGTGAATTGCTCCTCCATAGAGTAACAATTTTTCAGTCATTGTGGTTTTCCCGGCATCAGGGTGAGAAATAATCGCAAAGTTACGTCTCTTTTCTACTTCCTTTTGTAAATCTGTTAATTGTGTTTCTGTAAACATATTTTGTCGAGGCTATTTTTTTTTTCAGCTAGTTGTGATTTTTGTTGTTTTATTTCTTCTACTTTGAGTATGATTAGATATTCATAAAATCCTTGTAATGTACACCAGGCAAAACCTGCTTTTCCATCTAAAAATCCTCCCAATATAAAGTACATATATAACCAGCGTAGCAAAGGACGAAACGGTAAACGTAGGGATAAATCTTTTAACGCTCTACGTTTTTCTACTTCTGATTTTCCTAAAAATAAGTTGCGCCAATTTATTTCTCCTTCCTGAAGTTGCCGTAGGGTTTCATTAGCTTCATCTGTGGAGTAACGATTATGTTTTTCTAGCCAGCGACCTAATCCTTTACTACATGTGTAGTGAGGATATGTCTCCTTGAGAAATCCTGTTGCCCCTGAACACACTTCACGCTCTGTATGCCCGTAATCAGTAAACCACACTTTGCCTTTTTTGAATAAACGCATTTGATAGCGTGGATATTGGGTACTATAGCGAATCCATTTTCCCATAAACATCACTTGCTCAGCCACATAATAACCTATTAAATCTGGAGATTGAATAGCTTGTTGACATTCTGCAAATAATTCTGGTGTAAAACGCTCGTCTGCTTCTAGAATGTATACCCAAGGGTATTTAGTTTCCACATATTCTAACATCCAACTTCTTTGCTTACCATGACTTTCAAATTGATGCTGCACAGTTTTAACAGGGTATTGAGCAGCAATTTCTCTAGTGCGATCTTCACTAAAAGAATCAACTACTATAATATCGTCACATGCTAATGCTGACTCAATACAATCGGCTATATCATTTTCCTCGTTGTAAGTGAGTATGTAAATAGAAAATCCTGGTTCACTGTAACTAGACATCAAGGTGTAGACTCCTGGCTCACAAATTTGTTAATATTCGTCTAATATTTAAAATAAACTTAATTATATGTACATAAATTAATTAAAACATGGATTGGCAAGAAATTTCGGGAAGTTGGGTCTGGATTCATCCTCAACCAGTTGGTATTATTCACTTTCTTGGGGGTGCTTTTGTTGCTTCTGCGCCTCAGTTTACCTACCGTTGGTTGCTCACAGAAATTGGTAAAGCAGGATATGTAATTATTGCTACCCCTTTTGTGAACACCTTTGATCATACCACTATATCTCGCTCTGTACTTAATCGTTTTGAAAGTTTATTAGAGCGAATGAAAAGTCAACAAATGCTTCCTCTCGGCTACTTACCAGTGTATGGTATTGGTCATAGTCTTGGTTGTAAAATTCATCTACTTATTGGTAGTCTTTTTCAGATAAACAGATCTGGTAATATTTTTATTGCCTATAATAATTATCCGGCACGTCAGGCGATTCCTTTTGTGGAGCAGTTAGACGTAAATAAGACTATATCTGTTGAGTTTACACCTTCGCCGTTGGAAACGGAGCAATTAATTTTAAATGATTATTTAGTACGTCGTAATTTAGTTATCCGTTTTACTGATGATACTATCGATCAAAGTTTAAATTTAGAGAAGATTCTCAAAATTCGCTATCCTAATTTGACTAGTTGTGAACTCTTACCAGGTAATCACTTAACCCCTATTGTACAAGAAATAACCTGGCAAACTTCTAGTAATTTTACTCCTTTGGATGCGGTAGGGCAATGGTTAAAACAAGGACTTTCTCGCGATTTAATCAAACTCAAGCAAGAAATCTTACGTTGGTTAAATCCAATGATCTAATCATAGTTTTATACAATTAAGAGTGTGTTTCAGTTTCTGTGAGTTGACTTACTTTTTCAAACTGATTGAGCACTAAAATAGGTGATCTATTTAGTTTATGTTAAGATTAGCGTTTAAAGCTGCTGCTGCTTATTTTTTGTGGAGGATTGTTAAGAAAAACTTATGTATCAAGAATACACACAAATATCCACTGGTTTTATTCAAAAGTTTGTATCCACTGTACAAATTCAGTTATTTCAAAACTTAAAAGAAGCCGAATTTACAGGAGAGTTGCGCTTAGGCAATTATCGTCAAGAAGAATGGAAATTTTATTTTTATATGGGGCGCATTTTCTATGCAGGAGGAGGAGTACATCCAATTCGACGTTTGAGAAGAAGTTTGTATTTTTATTCTCCTCAATTAATTCCTGATCTTTTTACGGGAATAGAAAATATATTACAAAAAAAATCGATGATTTGCTGGGAACATGACTTATTATTATTGTATTTAGAAAACCAAGATATTACTCGCGAAGATTTATCTAAAATCATTAAATACCAAGTTAAGGAAATTCTTTTTGATGTTACGCAGACCACACAATTAAAGTATGTTATTATCCCCAAAAAATTAAATATTAGTAAAATGATTTTAATAGATCTTCAAAGAATAATAGTAGAAACATGGAAAGCTTGGCAAGAATGGCAAACAGCAAAAATAGCTGAGCGATCGCCAAATTTATCTCCCTTAATTGTTCAACCAGAACAACTAGCAAAACAAGCTTCGCCTAAAACTTATGAGGCATTAACTAAACTTCTACAAGATAAAACTACTCTACGAGATTTAGCAATAAAAACTGGAATAAATACTTTGCAATTGTTACGTTTTTTACTCCCTTATATTCAAATAGGTTTAATTGAATTAGTTGACATACCTGATTTAATGGATCTTAGTTCCCACAAAGAAGTTGATGATGAAAACGAAAACATCCCAGTTTTTTTTAAGGAAGGTAAAAGAACTACCTAGTTGAGATATTGCTAGTGTGATTAAGCAAACCTTATTTAGCCTCAAGAAAAACTATAACCAACCCTTAAGACGATAAACTAGAAAACCAATATATTCTTTAATTGCTGTGGTGGTTAAAGATAAATGTTTGGCTTCTGGAAGAAGATTGAGAATAAAACCAGATGTGCTACTATTATCAGTATTAGTCACGAAAAAATCTGTGGGAGCTGGGATTGTCTCAATACCGAGTTTTTTAAAAATTGCTAAAGACCGAGGTGTATGAAAAGCTGAGGTTACCAAAAGTATTCTATTTATCCCCTCAGTATCCAGAATCTTCTTAACATTAACTGCATTTTGATAGGTATTTAAAGATAATGGTTCTTCAATGATTGCCTCGGGGGGAACACCTAGCATTTGCACTAATTTAGCCATATCAGCAGATTCTGAAGCAGTATTACCAGACCAGCTTATTCTACCTCCCGCTAGTATAACTAAAGGAGCTTTGTTTTCTCTATAGAGTTGAGCGGCATAAAACAGGCGATCGCCATGTTCATTCACATCGACCATAGGCCGAGGTGCCTGGGCAGATTTAGTAGCACCACCGAGTACAACAATTGCATCAGCCCTAGGCACAGGTTGAGAGGGAATAATTCTACTTTCTAAGGAAGATATCAAGGCGCTACTAACCCAAGCATTACCACCGAGTAATAAAAGAATCAAAGCTCCGGCAATGGGAAAAGGAGTTAGGCGAGGATATTTCCAGTGTAGGACCAAGGTGATTAAGAGTAGTAGTGATGCTAACCCCAAGGGATAACAAAATAGAGGTAATAATTTTGATAAAAAGAGAAAATCCATATCAAAGATCTAATTGAATACCATTACCAATTAGCTTAGCGGTAAATACCTCTAAATCTTCATCTACAATAGTTTTTAATAATTGAGATTTGATTGATTCTGCTTCAGCCATGGATTCACACAAAGTAAATACCGTCGGACCTGAACCAGTCATCATTGTACCTAAACCACCTAAACTAGCCATAGTCTCTTTTAATTGGGATACTTGAGTTAATTCTGAGAGGATAACTTTTTCAAAATCATTATGTAAGGATTTACCAATATTAATTTTATCTTGATTAACAATCGCCTTCATCAAAGGACCAGAATGTAGTGCTTGACTTCGATATAAATAAGTTTGAGGATCATTAGGATAGGTATCACCATAAATTTCTCGATAACTACGATAAGCCCAGGCGGTAGATACACCTAGATGGCGATATTTAGCGAGAACTACTCCTAGATTTTGTAAATCAGGAATAGGATCTAATTTTTCTCCTCTACCAGTGGCGATCGCCGTCCCTCCTCCCAAACAAAAAGGAATATCTGAACCAAGTTCGGCGGCGATTGCTTGTAATTCTGGTTGAGTTAACCCCAACTCCCACATCAAATTAATTCCCACCAGAACTGCTGCCGCATTAGTAGAACCTCCCGCTAAGCCTGCTGCCACAGGAATCTGCTTATCAATATAAATATTTATGCCTCCATAGTTAGCTGCGACATCAGGAAACTTTTGCTGCATAATTTTGGCTGCCTTATAAGCTAAATTACTCGCATCAGTAGGAACTTGGGGATGATCGCAGTAAATACGAATTTCATCGGTGGCGCTAGGGCGAATTTCCAGGCGGTCCGCTAAGTCGATGCTTTGCATAACCATGATTAATTCGTGATAACCATCCTCACGAATTCCGATAATTTCTAGATAAAGATTAATTTTAGCAGGAGCAATCAGAGAATAAGAACGCATTGATTTTAGGAAGTTTGTAAACGATTACTTAAGTTTATCCAATTAATTAAGCTTAATTCTTCTGCCCGTGCTTGAGGGTTAATGTTGAGTTGTTGTAATAATTTTTTTAGTTCTTCTGTCTCTATCAGTGATTTAAGATTATTGTGCAGCATTTTGCGACGATTAGCAAAGGCTAATTTCAAAATTGTATCTAGATGGTGAGGATTATTAGGGATTACAGGAAAAGGCCGTGGAGTCAGACGCACCACTGCTGAATCTACCTTAGGAGGAGGAGAAAAGGCTTTAGCTGGTACTGTACAAATCAACTCGCAGGCGGCTAAATATTGTATTCTTACGGACAAGGCGTTAAAAGCTTTAGTTTTCGGTTCTGCTACTAAACGTTCTGCTACTTCTTTTTGAATTAGTAACACAATTGATTGATAGTTACTCGTAGCAGGTTCACTAATTGTCCCTAATAGTTTTTCTAGAATCGGTCCTGTAATATTGTATGGTATATTTGCTACTACCTTGTTGAGATTTTTTGCTGGGGGAAAAGCCTGGTAGTAGTCTTCTAATTTGAGAGAGAGAATATCTGCTTCTATCAGGCAGAAATTTTGAATTTTACCAAATTGTCTGACTAGTTTTTTACACAAATCTCGATCTATTTCTACTGCTACTACAGCAGAAACAAGATTAATAAGTTCACGGGTTAAGATACCAGTACCTGGTCCTATTTCTAGTACGGCATCATCAGGAGATAAATTAGCGGCGGCAATAATCTCTTGGAGTATTGCTGGACTCTTTAACCAATGTTGGGCAAAACGTTTCCTAGGGCGATTAGTCATTGACTAATTATAACTTATCTTGGTTAATTATTCATAAATGATAATTACAGGTCAAGACAGTTAAATTCAGGGCCAATGATGGTACTAATGGCACTGAACTATGGGTAAGTGATGGCACAGAAGCGGGGACTCACCTAATTAAAGACATTAATCCTGGAAGCTCTAGCTCATCTTTTTTGAGATTAACACAATTAAATAGAAAATGGTATTTTGTATTTATCGCATTTTTTTAGGGAAATGATCTTATATGACTGAATCAATCAAATTTCAATTTTTTCCTTTAAGCTATAGTTGGGTAGCTCTTCATCCTCAACCTATCGGTGTGGTTTTTTTTATTGGTGGTGCATTTTTTGGAACATTTCCGACGGTTTTTTATCGTTATTTGTTAAAGCGTTTATTTAATCAGGGTTATACAATAATTGCATTTCCCTATCGCTTTACTTTTCGTCATTGGTCAGTAGCAATTAATTTAGTACGGGAAAAAGATGCACTCAGACAAGCGATTATAGATGAAGCTAAGTATCTTGATTATGACTATCAAATTTATCAAGAAAATCCAAATAAAAAAGAATCTAAGTATTTTTGGTTAGGTCATAGTCTAGGTTGTAAATATATTGCTTTACTAGAACTATTGACTGATTTAGAGGAAAGTAATTGTAATCAGCAAAACTTAGTTAATGATGTTTTTGGCAATTGTTTACCTTCTCAGGAAGAAAATAACCTCAAAGCAGCTCTTGCAGATGTTGATTTAAAGACAATTTCTCTAAAAAATCAAAAATCTATTTTGATGGCTCCAGCCATTGAAGGTATCGAAGGTGCTATTCTCAGATCTTGCACCAAAGCCCAAAAGTTGCTGGTGTAAGGGTAATTTAGAATGCGCGAATTAAGAATGTAGAATGATTTTTTTAGTATAAATACTCAATTTTTAGTTATTAAAATCTATTGAGCCATCAAATAAATAAATTTTGACCAGATAAAATAGTACTTTTGTTCTCTGAGGGGGTGAGTTTAATTAAAAAATCAATTTTGAATAAGGATTAGTTAGTACAATAGTACTGGTGCTTTGATCTAAGTATTCCTTTTTTACGGAATCCTTGGTTGAAAGGAGTGAAAAATTTTCTGAATCAGATTGGCATTAAAGTTGAACCATCCCAAGAAGAAACTTTTTGTTTAATTGAACAAAGTCAATTGTTTAATTTGACCAGTTTGATTTCCTTTAAAGAAGATACACGAGTTGCCGCTCCTACTATTCACTGGTTACTAGATAATTTAAAGCAACTTGTCGTTAGGGAACTTCAAGGAAAACATCTTGCACCACTAGGATGGATGAATGGAGACCCACAAATTGCCGAAGCAATAGAACAGTTTTTAAATCCACAAAAAATAGATGTTTAACTTATAATTCAGAGCGTCTTCAGGTGTTTATCTTACAACATGAGTTACAAAAAGACAAGCGATCGCCCTCTGATATCATGTCAGGTTATATACTTATTATTAAAACAGCACCGGAGCAATGACCAAAAAAAATAAGGTTACAAGCCCACTCCTTTAGGGGTGAAAGAAAAAAACTATATTCTTTGTTTCAAGCCCATGACTTTAGGCATGGGTATTTCCGAATTCCGAATTCCGAATTCCGAATTCCTTTGACCACCAAACCACCAAACCTAATAACTGAAACCTATAAAATAGTTGAGTAGTTCGGTTATATACGGAAACTTTTGCGTAGTTACCGAACTATTAAGCTTCAAGGTTTTTGCTAATTTAGAGGTATCTATATAATCAGTTAAACTTGATCAATATGTTGTTTATTTTTCAGGAGATATATTAAAATATGGCTTCAACTGACTTCAAAGATTACTACGCTACTTTAGGAGTAAGTAAAACAGCGACTCCTGAAGAAATTAAAAAAAAATTTCGCAAATTAGCTCTTAAATACCATCCAGATCGCAATCCCGGAGATAGTGCCGCTGAAGCTCGTTTCAAAGAAATTAGCGAAGCTTATGAAATTCTATCAGATCCGGCGAAACGGCAAAAATATGATAAATTTGGTCAATACTGGAAACAAGCTCCACAACAACAATGGTCAGGAGGAAAAGCAGAAGATTTCGACTTTGGTGATTTCGATTTTGGCCAGTACAGTAGTTTCGATGATTTCATTAACGAGTTATTAGGGAAATTTTCTACTACTCAAGGATATAGTACCACTACCCAAAAAAATCCTTATGATAATTTTACTAGAGGAGCAGGGTTCAATGACTTTAGCAACAAAACAAGTTATAAGCAACCTCCTGTAGGAAATCAAGAAGCTACTCTTAAACTAAGTTTTGAGGAAGCTTACCGAGGTACAACTAAAAAGTTAAGGCTTGGTAATAAAACTATTGATGTTCGTATTCCCAAAGGCGCTAAATCCGGTAATCGCCTACGAGTACCAGGTCAAGGGACTACAGCAAGTGCTTATACTCAACAAAAGGGGGATTTATTCTTAAATGTAGAACTGCAACCTCATCCTTTTTTTCAGTTTGAAGGAGATAATTTAGTCTGTGAAGTATCCATCACCCCCGATGAAGCAGTATTAGGGGCTACAATTGAAGTTCCTACTCCTGATGGTCTGGTTGAGGTAAAAGTTCCTGCCGGGATTCGTTCTGGTCAATCTTTACGCTTAAGAGGAAAAGGATGGCCTAAAGGCAAAACCGACAGAAGCGATCAGTTAGTTAAGGTAATTATTAGTGTACCAGAGCAACTCACTAGCGCTGAAAGAGAATATTATGAAAAAATTAGAGATTTGCGCAAAACTGACCCTCGTAGTCATCTCAAAAAATATACTCTCTAAAAAAAATATGCGGTAGTCGGTAGTTGGCTGAACATAATTAGTTAAAACTAATTAATGGTAGTCAAATACCGACTCCGCATGAATTTTTGAATTCGGAAAAAGCGTCTATAGGGAATTCAAGTCAATCTATGCTTGTTCGCGAATTACCGCATAAAAAGTTCCACTGATTCTTACCTCTTCAGCTTCTTTTGCTCCTAAATCAGTATCAGAAGGCTGTAAGCTTTCAAAAATACCAGCAACTTCTCCAGTTTCACTATCAACTTTAGTGATTGAGAGAGAGATTTCACCTCTACCTTTGTCTAATTGTTTGACATTAGACTTGCTGAATTCTTGGCTATCTGCTAAAGAAGGAAGTGCCACCGCATTGTCGTAGCCACTAGCAACGCCTCTACCTTTTGGATCTAAGAACACATTACCACGATAGGAGGGGACATTAAATTCTCCTTGGAAATTAGTAGATGTGTTAATACTTGTATACCCAGGTTGAGTCTTAGCTACTAGTTGTTTCACTGTAAAGAGAAACGGTACTTGTTCTCCCCCAGGAAGTTGTACTGTAATCGGTTGAAAGTCAATACCGCTATCTTCAACTAGGGTTAAAACTCCATCTTGGTCAAATTCGATAGTTCCGTTGATTTGTTCTAAGCTTGAAGTATAGCGAGTTAAAGCTTTAGCTCCGATAAATTCAGCTTCTTTACGCTTCATATTACTTTCTTCTTTGACTGCATATTTTTGGGGTTCAATACACAATTCTTCAAAGATATATGTGGCATTTTCTTTTAGGGGCAAAATGCCACGAGCTGTTTCTGGTAATTGAGGACATTTGTTTGCTAATCCAGTGTTGACAATTTCCTCATAAGTTAAGTTATCTCGGGTGAATACTCCATCGTCGGGAGTTTCTGAACAAGCAGTAATTAATCCGAAACAAATTATTAACAAAGCAGCAATCAAACCGCGATATTTCATATTTAACCTCTCTGTTGTTAATTTTAGCTAATAATGATCGCACATTATCCCATCTAATGTAACTAATGTACCAAATAGAGTTACCTATATTAGCAATGTTTTTTATAATTGAGTAATTATGCTTAAGAAGTTAGGCTAATCTAAAATTGTTCCTCTGATTTTGGTTTCTAAAAGTTGAGCATCAGTGAGATTAGCTTTCTTTAAGTTAGCCCACCTCAAGTCAGCTTTGTTCAAATTAGCTTTAGTTAAATCTGCACCATATAAATAGGCTTTACTTAAATGTGCTTCACTGAGATTAGCTTCGATCAAAACTGCTTGATACAAATAGGCTTGATTTAATTCTGCTCCCATAAGATTGGCTTTGGTGAGATTGGCTTGAATTAAATTCGCTTCAAACAATTTAGCTACACTGAGATTAGCTCTCATCAGTTGGGTTTCGCTTAAATCTGCTTCCTTGAGTTGCGCTTCTAGGAAATTGGCGGCGATCGCGTTAGCGAGTCTTAAATCGGCATAATTTAATTGGGCTTCTCGAAAGTCTGTGCCCATTAAATTGCTTTCTACTAACACGGCTTTTGTTAAATTTGCTGCCACTAATTTAGCGTTACTTAAATCTGCTCTAGTTAAGTTAGTTTCTGTGAGATTTGCCCCATATAAATTAGCATTACTCAGATTTGCCTCTGTTAGATCTAGGTTGCTTAAATTAATTTTAAATAGATTGCTGTAAGTTAAGTCTGGTTTAATGCCGGGATTTTTTGCTCTCCACTCTTCCCATAGCTTTCTACTATTCATCAACAACGTCAGATGATTTGAATTGGCCACTATTTTTTAAATCTAGTTTTTAATTAATCTCTTTTTGGCGATCATACCATAGGGTGCGGCTGAAAAAGTAAGTATTTGTATGCTACACAAAGCCAAAAACATACTTTTTTACTTGTATTATCTCCCTTGTCTCCTTTGTACGATGTAATTCACGATAATTAAATACTATACAATATATTACTTTTAAAGTACAGAGTGTGGGCTCGAAGTTTGATAGGGCTAAAGCCCTACTACAAACCTTCTCAGAGGGGAAGAGGAATAGCTTTTCAACAAATCTTACTAGGTAATTCCTGCAAAACTCTTTGAAAGATTGATGGGTCTGACAAAGATTGAGATACAATTAATGAACCTTGAACAGCGATCGCCCTATCTTCTCCTTTTTTTCTCGCTAATTCAGGTTCCATCCCTGATTCAATTAAAATATCCAAAGTTAATCTAAAATTTCATCAATAGCTTCTTTAAATAGGTCAAACCATTTTTCCAGTTTTGCTGATAAGTCTCCGTTAAATTCTAAACTATTTTCTTCTTCATTTTCATCTTTCTTTTCTCCTAATGTTACTTCTATATTAACTTTTTTCAAAGCTTCCTTCGCTTGTTCCTTATTAGTTTGATTTTCCTCCAAAAATCCCTCAATCGCCTCTTGAGATTGTTGCATTTTTTCTAAGTATTGTTGCTCTTTATATCTATTTAAAGCCTTCTTTGTTTCATCTCTAATCCATCGACGTTTACGAACTTTTAAATAACTTAAAATAGATTTAGTAATTTCTTTTTCATTTTCTCCAGTAAATAGGAACTCAAAGAAATCTTTTAATTTTTCATCTTCAATATTTTCTAATTCCTCTTTCCAAATAATTTTCCCTTCATCTAAGATAAATAAATCATCAAAAATATTACTAGTCTGTCCAAATTCTGTTAAAGGTAATTCTGATATATCCTCTTCAAGTTTACCTGCTGATAAATAACCCACTAATTTTACTTCATCAAGACTATCTAAAAATTGTACTGCCATATAACCCATAATATTTTTATCAAGAGAATCAGCAGTAAAATCTACTATGGTTTGATTGGGTTTAATCGGATGACATTCTACACTAGCACTTAGATAAGGTATATACAAATCCGAGACATCAAATAATGCTCTTTCTAAGGGATGCCAACTAGAACTTTGCTCTAAATCTGTTTCAATATTACCTTGTTTTAAATAAGTATGAACGGCATAAACAGCTAAACTATTCAAAAATACTTTTTCTCGATGTTCAGGTTTTAATTGTTGACGTGCAAATTTCTTAGCGGTCTCTATTTCAGGGGTAAAAAGAGAAATAGTAATATAAGATTCATTGATTAGATTAGTAGTCATTATTTTAGTCCTAAAATTTTTTGTTTCTAAAAGTGAGTTGGGTTTTGTTTTGTTATCTGGTGAGGTATAAACACTTATTCCTTTGATAGAGGTTACAGGTATTCAGTATACTTGGTTATGTCAAAAATTGCTATATTTTAATTGTCTTCATAAAGTAAATCATCTATAACTATTTTTGCTAATAGTCTTAATACTTTGGTTTTCCAAAAATGATCTAATTTACCTCGGGTAAGTTGATAATCTGTTGCTAGTTTTGTAAGATTTTTTCTTTTAGATTTCTCTGATTCAGGAAAAATAAACAGTAACTCTTTGATTAAATTTTGAGCATTACAATTTAGATGTTTTTTTGCAACTTCTTCTTTTCCTGAGGTTTCTACTAGATAACAATTTCTCAGTTTATTTTCTGGATCTTTTTCAAGATACTCTCTGAGTAAATCGTCTTTTTTTTGGTAATTCTGTTTTTGAGATTCTGTAGGATTTTTCTCAAAAATATTAGGAGAATAATTATGGATAATTGCCTGGTAGACACTAGGCAAAAAGGTACGAATATATTTAGAACGTATTGTGGAAACTGTAGTATTATTTTCAATAGCGATTTCTGCAAAAATAGGATCTAATTTAATTTTTTTCTCTGATGCTGCTTCACCCATTTTTTGCCATATTTGTCTGCATACAACCTCTTGTGTAGATATATTATTGTTGATAAAATTAATTATTTGAGTTCTATTTTTTTCTTTTTTAATTAATTCTAATAATTCTAACAAGTTATTATTGATGTTTTTATCTTCTACAAGATCTAGATTACTACCAGAACCATTATTCTGATTATCTTGAAGAGAAACATCAAGACTGTAGGGATCTTTTTTAGATTCTCTAGTAGCTGTTTGTTTCGCTGATAGTTGAATTTTTTCAAGCTCAAATTTATAATAGGTTTCTCCCTGTTTATCTAGTTTTACTCCCTCTGTTTTTACTATTTTCTTGTCTAAATAATCTTTTAGTTTACCTTGTTTTTCTGGACTAACCTCTTGAGAACCTTCTAATCTGGCGATAAATTGACTGAGAGTAAAACCATTTTCAGAAGTTTCCATTAACTCTTGAATAACCGCTGTTCTTTTTTCTTCAGGGGTTTTCTTTTGATAGTTAATATCCCGCCATCTATATTCTAATCTCAGAGGAGATATTTTTTGTATCCACCCCAATATATTTTGGATTAGAGAATAATTTTGATTTAATTTTAAATCAGTACAGATTAAATCCATTGCCTCGCTTACTACATCATTGATTAGTTCCACATACTCATGTTGTGGAGAATTGCGAGTAAAACTTATTTCTTCTTGACTAGATTTCAACTTATATTCCGAGTTTAAACTTCCTCGTAAATCTTGTTTTACAAATTTTAATCCTTTAATTAAAATAATTAACTCTGAAGTTAATTGTGATGTTATTTTCTTGTAATTATAATCAAATTTTCTTAAATCTCTTTCTAATTGTTTTTTCTCAGAATCAGATGCTGATTTAATTTGTTCTTCAAGTTCAGTACGTTCTAATTTAGAAGTACAATAGCTAATGATTAAGTTTCTGAGTTGTAAACTTTGGTCATTATCATTGGGAAATTGTGTTAATTGCTCTAATAAAGCACAAGATTTAGACATAGCAAATTGAAATAAACATATAGTATCAAGGATAGCTTAGATCTTGATTAGATGAAAACTATTACTTGAAGCCAGTAGGTTGGGTTGACTCACATCTTGCATCTTTATCAAAAGTTACTTGTGGTGGTTGAGTAATGAGTAATGAGTAATGAGTAATGAGTAAGAAGTAAGAAGTAATGAGTTAAAGAATTAATGCTAAACCCTTAAAAATTGGTTGACACTCAAGAAGCCAGTAGGTTGGGTTGAGGTAACGAAACCCAACAATTTAACATTTTGTCTCCGACTGTTATATGTTGGGTTGCACGACCTTGACATTGAGAATGTGCGAATGCGCGAATTTAGTAGCCAATAGGTTGGGTTGAGGTGAGGAAACCCAACAATTTCACTGGCTGTAGTGAATTTTACTCACTAATCAACTCATCAATACGAGATTGCCAAACAATAATCTCAGCATTATATTCTGATTCAAGGGATTTAAGGTCATTTTGAGCCTTATCCTCAATTTTTTCTTGTTCTTCTGCAATCCATTGTTGCCTCCGTTCATTTTGCTGTTGTTCATTTAATCCAGCTATAGGTTGATATTGAAAAGCAACATTTTTTAAATCTTGTTGTAGTTGCTTTTCAATAATAGAAATCTGGTTTTTATGGCTTTTCTCTAATTGACCGATAATGTATTTACAGTAGTCTTTGTTTGCTTGCTCGCGGGCTGATGAAGGATTAGAATAAGGACTAGCTGGGTCTATAATGTTACTAATTTCTGCATCTATTAGTGTATCCTGGTACTCTTGGTCAATTAAAAATTCGTTGGTAGTGTTGGACAAGACGTATTTGCCATAAATGGGCATTAATTGAGTATAATGTTCTGGTAATTCAAAGGTTTCTCTTTGATAAAGGGCAAATCCCCAGGTAAATAACACAGGAAGAGAACTTAGAATAGGTCTAACGATAAAAGGAATACCACCACCAAACATAGTGACACTAGACATTAACCAAAAAGCAGTACCAAACTCTACAACATTTAGAGAAGCGGCTGCAAGACCATTAACAGGAAGGTTATGTTGATATGGTAGATTTTCGCCTTCAATTTTATGAACAAATCTGATTTGTTCATCAAAATAATTGTCTATTAAGGAACTATCATCTTTGTTATGAAGTTCGGCTTCCTTTTCAATGGATTTAACCGTAGTTTTAGTTTTGTCCTCAATTCCTTTGTTAGTAAGTGCTTTAGTAGCCGTACGGTCAACGATAAAGCTGAGAATACCACCACCTATTAGTGAGGCGGGTAATCGAAATTTACCCAGGTTTCCTGCAAAAATACCTGCCGCAGTAACATACATCATAGCACCAACACTGACGGCAATCATTTTAACTACTGTTTGTCCATTGGTTTCAGGGTGATATTTATTGGCGATTGGACTTCTGTTGTTAATTAATTTTTCAGCAGCATCAGAATGGGCATTTTCGGTGTTGCGAGACAAGATATAACTTGATTGTTTATCTGATAATTTGCCTTTACTTGTGCGACTAATTTTGCGCCATTTTTTAGTAAAACTCCACTTGTCTTGATTTTGTGGCTTAATGCTATTAATGGCTTGTTTTTCGTTTCCGGGCTTCATAATTTTAATCCTCAGTTTCTTGACTGCTTATTAATTTCTCGGTAACTAATGATTTATTCGTGCAAAAAAAAGTAAGTTTTGGTGAAGAGATAGGGGAGTGTCAATACTGCGTAGGTTTTGAATCAAACATATTTATTTTGAGAAAGCAGGGAGCCGGGAGCAGGGAGCAGGGAGCAGGGAGCAGGGAGCAGGGAGAGGGGTTTTTGGCTTTGTAATTAATCTCCTTTCAACCTTACTCTAATCAATAATTTTCTCTTAACAAAAGCAGTATTGAGGGGAGTGTGGGAAGTCTGGCAAGTCTTCTCAGACCAAAGCATCTTTATCACTCATTTACTTGTGGATGAATAATGAATAATGAGTAATGAGTAATGAGTAATGAGTAATGAATAAAAGAATTGATCCTAACCACTTAAAAATTGATTCTCGCCTGTTGGCCTATTTAGTAGTTTTTTAGGAGTGCTTTGGTCTAAGTCTTTGTATTCCCCCTCTCCCCCTCTCCCTGCTCCCTGCTCCCTGCTCCTCCTCACCATTTTCTTTGTCAAGAATGAAAAGACCCTGCTTCTCCTCCTCTCCGAAAGCTCCCTACTGGGAATTCCTTTGGCGGGCTTGTTGAAATCCACTACTAACACAAGTATTAATACCCTCTAGGGTACAAATTTCTACTTCTTTGTATCTACTAGCGATTTCTTTTAATTTCACTTGTACTTTGCCCTGGACTCCCATAATGCGAACTAGGCTATTATTACTAATAATTTCCTGTAACAAAGTTTCTACTTTCTCGAAGTCTTCAGGAGGTCTTCCCTGTACTTGTTCAGTATCATCTAGGGTAATAGAGAGAAGTATGGGTTGATGATTGTCTTGATTACGTTCGTTTTTAATTTCAATCGCAGCTAAGTTTAGGGTTTCAGTTAGGGAAGTTCCAGAAATTTTACCAATTTTAGCTTTGACTGTGTCAGTATCTTCAGGGTCACAAATCTTATCACCAAATTTATTGTTAACTACCTTTCCTGCGCCGATTTCTTCAGCAATCTCGGCAAATTGATACTGTTTAACTTTGTCTCCTGCTTCAATATTTTCGATGATAACTAGACAATGTTGTTTTCTTTGTGCTGCTAATTTTTCAATCCCCGAGAGAGAAAAATCATCAAATTTGAGGACTGTTACATTAGGAGTAGTTATACTAGCATAGGTAGCCCAGCCAAAAGCGATCGCTATTGTAGATCCTAAACCTATAATTTTCCAGTCTTTGTGTATAGGATTACTACTTGGTGTAGATTTATCAAATTTATGTGTTACCATAGTAATTCTTTCTCCACTATTTATGGATTAGTTTTTTTTGTTCTAATTACTTATCGGCAACAATCAATAAAATTTTGCAAATTTTTATAGGGGGTTTTTGTAGCAATACAAAATATAAAAAGGTTTATTGCGGATGCGACCCCGCGCCGATTATCGGCGCACACCAGTAGCGCACCAAGCCTTTGATGACTATAGCAGTAGTTCGTGTTAACAATATTTAGATAAATGATCCCCCCAACCCCCCTTAGTAAGGGGGGCTTTATAGGGAACTCGCCAAACCCTTGTATAGCAGGGAGCAGGGAGCAGGGAGAGGGTTTTTAAGTAAAATTACTTAAGTTGTGGATAAAATGTATATTACTATACATTAATTTCTTAAACAAAATCTAAAAAAGCACAAACTCACAAGTTACGTTTTTTGTCAAGTTTTATGTTAAGAAAGATGTTTATAAAGCATAGCTTACCAAGGGGGGCTTTATAAGGAACTCGCAAAACCCTTGTATAGCAAGGGAGCTTCGGGAGAGCGGTGGGCGGTGTGTTATAAAACAAGAAAGAGAGAAAAACAGATGGTAGTAACTACTTTTAAATGGTCAATTGACCAATGGCATCAACTAATAGAAACAGGAGTATTAGCTGATAACAATGTGGAATTAATCGAGGGAGAAATAGTAGAAATGAGTCCTGAAGGAATTTTCCACAGCTATAGTAATAGAAGTATCAGCGACTATTTAAGACAAATATACACAAATATAGCTTATATTAGTGAGCGCTATCCCATTACTCTAGATAATTCTGAGCCACAACCTGATATAGCGGTAGTACGTCTTCATCCAGATATTTATCGTCAACATCACCCCTATCCTGAGGATATTTATCTATTAATGGAGATATCCAATAGCACTTTAGAGTTTGACAAAGAAATCAAAGCTATAGCAATGAGCCAATAGATGTTGACAAAAATGATGAAAAGCCCCCCTTAGTAAGGGGGGTTGGGGGGATCATTAGTGATAAATGTTGTTAACACTACAACGCTCATTGCTATAAAATATATGCTCGTAATCAGATAAGGGAATATTGGCTAATCGATTTAGTTAATAAAAAGGTGATTGTTCACACTTTACCAAAAGATAACAGGTATCAACAGATTGAAGAAATCGATGCAGGAGTTATAGCATCTCAAGCTTTTCCTGAGATAAAAATTGAATTATCGCGCCTGTTGTTCTAATATTTTGCATAAAAAATAAAAACCCATCAGAGAATTAAATATAGTTACAAAATAATCATCAGACCAATGAATGAACAACGCCTTCAACAATATCTAACCTTCATCCAATCTATCCTCGAAGCTGATAGAGACGAACAACTACAACAACTCTTCATTGATAACCAAGACCTCATCGACCAAGACTTAATTCAAACTATGGTGTATGTTGCCGACAACAGCGACGATGAAAACCTTGCTAACTATCTGCGCAACATCGCTAATAACCTCTATCAAGCTATTACAGCCCAAAATAACCAACCCAGGGAAGCTGATTATAATTTCCTGATGGATTTATTGAGTTTAATAAATGAAACTCAGGGGGATAAACAGAGGATTTACCCTTTCCTGCAAGAAAACCTCCATCAACTGACTCCCAGACTTATCCCCTGCCTTAATCTGTGGTGGGAGAATACCATTCCTAATTTAGAAGACTCAGAACAAAAAAATTATCTTGTTTCCCAAGTTGTTAAATTAGGTAATCTTTTACAAGAATTTCCCTTGAATAAACCCGATTGTCTCGAAATAGCCATTAAATCTTATGAAAACGCCCTATTAGAATGGAAACGGGAGCTTGTACCCTTAGATTGGGCAATGACCCAAAATAATCTGGGAGCTGCTTACACAGACAGAATCAAAGGAGACCGGGGTGAGAATCTAGAATCTGCGATTAAATCTTATGAAAACGCCCTATTAGAAAGGAAACGGGAGCTTGTACCCTTACAATGGGCTGGAACCCAAAATAATCTGGGAAATGCTTACAGCCAGAGAATCAAAGGAGACCGGGGTGAGAATCTAGAATCTGCCATTAAATCTTATCAAAACGCCCTATTAGAAAGGAAACGGGAGCTTGTACCCTTAGATTGGGCAACCACCCAAAATAATCTGGGAAATGCTTACTTATACAGAATCAAAGGAGACCGGGGTGAGAATCTAGAATCTGCGATTAAATCCTATCAAAACGCCCTATTAGAAAGGAAACGGGAGCTTGTACCCTTAGATTGGGCAACCACCCAAAATAATCTGGGAAATGCTTACTTATACAGAATCAAAGGAGACCGGGGTGAGAATCTAGAATCTGCGATTAAATCCTATCAAAACGCCCTATTAGAATTCAAACGGGAGCTTGTACCCTTAGATTGGGCAACCACCCAAAATAATCTGGGAAATGCTTACAGAAACAGAATCAAAGGAGACCGGGGTG
>NZ_JALKVM010000106.1:0-3052 GCF_057440575.1 Johannesbaptistia floridana | reverse complement strand
AATTTAAAAACTTCCCACTCTTTAGGATTGGTAACAGGATCGCCAAACATCTCCAAAAAGAGCGATCGCCGTAATTCTTCAGTTAACTTTATTGCCTCTTGGCGCTTACGTCGTATTTCGTATGCTTTATCTAGTATTGCTGCCAGGCGTTTTTGTTTTTCTAGGGGGGGTAAAGGAATATTAATTGATTCTAGACAATCTTTATTAATAGCTTTAAAAGTACTTCCTTGGCCTTTTTCAGATAAAGATGGTTCTAAAAATTTAAAAAACCAATATAAATATTTTTGCTCAACTTGATTAACATCTCCGCGAATAGCCGCTAAGCCTCTACCAATACAGCATTTTTCTTTAGCGATATTTGTGGGTCCAACAGGTGCTCTCACAGATATTAATATATCATGCTTTTCTGCCAAACGTTTTGGTTCACTACACCATTTTATCGGAGTAGGATGTATATCACCAAATTCTGCTTTTCCTTGAAAAAAAGGAAAGCCTAATTTTTTATAATTATATGAACTACTTGATGGAGATTGACCCATTATTATGGAAGCAACTTGAGATAGTTTTTTTGTCTTCATTTCACCCTAACATCGCCTCCAACGCCTGCAAATCCTCTCTTATTTCCGCCTCTAAAGTCTATTGACCCAATTTGCTTGTTTTAGTACATCTATCACAGAAGCAGCACTATAATTTAGTATTATTCATCTGATTTCTCGGGTCTAAGGCATCTCGCAAACCATCTCCGAGTAAATTAAAAGCTAAAACAGTAACCACAATTACCCCAGCAGTAGGCCAAATTAACCAGGGATTCAGAACTAAAATAGAGGCATTAGTTCCCATCGATAATAGATTACCCCAACTAGGATCTGGTTGTTGAATTCCTAATCCAATCAAACTTAAAACCGATTCAGCAATAATAAAACTAGGAACAGTGAGAGTGGCAGAAATAATAATATAACTAGCGGTTTGGGGCAAAATATGACGTACAATGATAGAAAAAGAACTAGCGCCCATCGCTTTAGCGGCTTGAACAAATTCTTGTTCTTTGATAGCTAATACCTGTCCTCTAATTACTCTAGCTAATCCTGACCAACTAATAAAAGAAGTAATGCAGACAATAATCAAAAATCTTTGACCACTGCTTAAACCTAGGGGTAATACTGCCGCTAGAGATACTAACAGGTAAATCCCTGGAATAGTCATTAAAACTTCCACTAAGCGCATCAGAATTCCGTCTACAACCCCTCCAAAATAGCCAGAAATACCACCAACCATTAAACCAATAGGAAAAGATATAGCGATACCCACAATCCCGATAAATAAACTAATTCTACCGCCATAGATTAGGCGACTCAATTGGTCTCTTCCCTGTTCGTCGGTACCCAATATATTGACATGTCCTGGTCCTCTAGTACCAAATAGATGCCTATTTAGTTCTAAACCCAAGAAGTTATAGGTAAAACCGGGGACAAAAAGAGTAATTGGTGAAGGTTGTTGATAGTCACGAATCAATTCGCGATCGCCTGTTTCTAAATTAGTAGGGCCAATCGTGGTAGGATAGACATGGGGACCAATCCACTGATTATCTTGGTTATACCAAAATATTTTAGTTGGTGGTAGTAAAGACCCTTCCTCCTGAGACACATAGGGGTCATAGGGGGCAAAGAAACCCGCTCCAATGACGATAATATAAAAAGTAATTAGTATAATTGCCCCTATTCTAGCAAGGTTATTATTCCGTAGCTTTTGCCACCATTCCATTAATTAATTTACCTCAGTTAATGCCAATAAATCTTCCTCAAGGGTAAAGTTGGCTGTGACATTTTGCACATCGTCTAGAGATTCTAAAGTATCTAGAAGTTTTATGAGAGATTGTGCCTGTTGAGAATCTGTTACTTCAATTATATTTTCTGGAAGCCAGCGCAACTCTGCTTCTACCACTGGTAAATTATGGTCACGAAAAGTTTTATGGAGATTATCTAAGTTACTCACTTCCGTAAATACTTCTGCCCCTTTTTTTTCCTCATCTTCAATCATAGAGTAGTTTTCAGCGCCAGCATTTAAAGCAACCTCTAAAAGAGTTTCTTCACTAATATCTCCTTCTATTGTCACCACACCCAGTTGATTAAACATCCAACTGACACAGCCTGTTTCACCTAAGTTACCCCCATTTTTACTGAAAGTTGCCCGTAAATCCGCCGCGGTCCGATTTCGATTATCTGTTAAAGCTTCAATGAGAATAGCTACACCTCCAGGACCGTATCCTTCGTAACGAATTTCTTCCCAGTTTGTATCATCGTTTACATAAGTTCCAGCACCTTTGGCGATCGCTCTTTCAATATTATCGTTGGGAATGCCTGCGGCTTTTGCCTTATCTACTGCGGATCTCAGTTGACAATTAGCATCTACATCGGGTAAACCATTTCTAGCGGCTACAATAATTGCTCTCGATAGCTGTGTAAATGTTTTACCTCTTTTAGCATCAACTCTTGCTTTTTGGCGTTTAATATTTGCCCATTTACTATGACCTGCCATAAAAAATAATTATCTGAGCTTTTTCTTGCAATCTTGTTACAATTCTACCCTCTTCCTAGGAGTTTTGCCCAGAAATTGTTACAGTTAAACCAAGAATTAGATCTTAAAATTGGAGGTAAATTTAATCATGCTGAACTTTCTTTTAACTTGGTTATTAGCTACCATTGCCTTACTAATTACAGCCTATTTAGTACCTGGTGTAGTAGTTAGCAGTCTTACTGCTGCGGCAGTAGCTTCTATTGTGATTGGTTTAGTGAATGCGATTGTTAAACCGATTTTAGTTATTTTAACTCTACCACTAACTATTCTTACCGCTTCTAAAAATCTACTCAAATTTACTCAAACAGCAAAATAAGACAGAAAAAAGTCAGCGGTGTATATGATTGCCATGTAAAGTGTTTTTACTCCTTGCCAATTACTCGGTACTCTGTATCACTGACACAGACTCAATAATTGGCGTAGACCTTACATGCCCAGTTAGGGTAAACTTCGATACGATAAAAGGTATTCCTATTTA
>NZ_JALKVM010000105.1:0-22260 GCF_057440575.1 Johannesbaptistia floridana | reverse complement strand
CGATTTGCTTCTAATTTATCTAATAATCCATAAATTAATTCTAATATACTTTCTCAACGATATTTTTATACATTTTAAGACCCCATCAGCGGCGCAAGCCTTCATGTGTGGGCGCAAGCCGAAGGTTAAGGGCGCAAGCCTTGCGCCCCTACTACTATAAAATGTCATTATTATCAATATTATCAATTAGAAAAAATAGATTGATTTTTTTCGTAACCGTTTTAATAATTCTGTTTATCTTTTAACAATTCATAGTACCGTAGTATCGTAGGGTGCGTTAACGAAGTGTAACGCACCATAACATCATCAAATCACATTGTTTAACTATAAGCTTAAAATATGCCTTCTAGATTTTTACGAATAATTTGGGTAGTAGGATGATTTATTCCTAAAGATTTTAACCTTATTCTAACCTCGTCAGCTTATTACTTAAAAACTTATTACTCAACCATGTCTTTAATCTCACAAATTCAAACCACTCTTCAACATCTATACCAGTTAACTAAAATTGACATACAACCAAATTGGTACATTACTCAAGAAAACTCAACTACTCCTCCCGATAACTTTAACCACTGTCTCCAAGCTACCCCTAATCATCAAGGCTATATCACTTGGGAAAAAGGCAGTAAAACCCAATGGTTTGTGCAAAATATAACTATTCCCCACAGCTTATTTAATTACTCCATCGCTGGTTTTTCCTTGCGTCTGGAGTTAACTTGGTGGTCAGAATTAGCAGAAATCTATATTAACGGCAATCTCTTAAGACAGGGAGATTTATTTGACTGCTGCTGTCGATTACTCCTCACTCCCACGGCTATCCCTGGAGAAACCATCTCTATCGCTGTTAAGTTAGTGAGTCCTAATCACGATATCGGTGCTTTGATGTGTTCTCGATGTATTTATGAAAAAGAAACAGACCCGGGTTTTATCGCAGATGAAATAACTATTTTAACTAACTATCTACAATTATTTGACCCAGATAAGTTAGAAATAGTAGCTAAACAGTTAGCAACCATTGACTGGAATCTTTTACCCATTCATCAAACTCAATTTGAACAACAGTTAAAATCAATTTGTAAATCTTTTGAACCTCTTGCCACACCTATAAAAGAGTACCAAATTTACTTATTAGGTCATGCCCATTTGGATTTAGCTTGGTTATGGACAGTAGAAGAAACTTGGCGAGTGGCCCAGAATACCTTTAGTTCTGTACTTAGTTTACAACAAAAATTCCCTGATTTATCCTTTGGTCACACCACGGCGGTTTTATATCAGTGGATTGAACACCATAACCCCTCTCTATTTGCCCAAATCCAACAGGCGGTAATTGAAGGGAATTGGGAAGTACTTGGGGGTATGTGGGTGGAACCAGAAGTTAATCTGGTCTCGGGAGAATCTCTAGTTAGGCAGTTACTCTACGGACAAGGCTACTTTCTAGCTAAATTTGGTCAAATTTGTACTGTGGCTTGGTTACCCGATAGCTTTGGTTTTCCTCTCCAACTTCCTCAGATTCTGCGCCAAGCTGGTATTAATTATTTCGTTACCGGGAAACTCCATTGGAATGATACTAGTAAGTTTCCCTACGGCTGGTTTGAATGGAAATCCCCTGATGGTACTTCTATTCTCACCATGATGTCTCCCCCCAATTTAGCAGGAGTGATGGATACTAATCCTCTTTCTATGAGTAATCATGCTTTTAATTGGCATCAACAGACTAGTTTAACTGAGTCTTTCTGGTTACCTGGTGTGGGAGACCATGGCGGAGGACCTACTCGGGAAATGTTAGATGTCCAAAAACGTTGGTCTCAATCAGCTTTTTTCCCTAAAATGCAGTTTACCTCTGCTTTAAGTTATTTACAGCGATTACCCCACCTTAATTTACCTGTTTGGGATGATGAATTGTATCTCCAACTCCATCGAGGTTGTTATACTACCCACGGAAAACAAAAGCAGCTTAATTCTTATTTACAGGGTTTGTTATACGAGGCGGAGTTATTCTCTTGTCTTGCCTATTTAATTTCTCAACAGAGGGTCTATAGGCAGGCAGTCTATAGGCAGGCACATTTTCCCATGCTAAACAGTATAACTTTACAAGAGTTTAGTTGTCAAGTAAAAAAGATAGAAACAGCATGGAAACAAGTTCTATTTAATCAATTCCACGACATCTTACCAGGAACATCAATACCATCGGTGTTTGTAGAGGCAGAGAGTAGATGGAGGGAAGCAATCGCCTTAGGAGAAGAAATAGGAGAAACAGCAAGAAAGGCGATCGCCAAATTCATCGAACTACCAAAACCTCCTCACCCCAAAGCGCAACCCTTAATTATCTTCAATTCTCTCAATTGGTCAAGGACAGAATTAGTAACAGTAACTACTCCTCCAGGAAATTGGGGAATAATTAATTTAGCTGGAGTTGAATTAACTACCCAAACATCTAAGAGTAAATCTGATGATCCAATCCTACCTATAAACCAGCAGGAGAATAGAGAAGAGGGAGTAGAGAGAAATAAGCTTTCAAGCTTTAGCAGGGATAAAAACACCCCAGAAAATCCCCATCAATCTCAAAAATTACTATTTATAGCCGAAGATATCCCCTCTGTAGGTTATCGCCTCTTTTGGTTATATCCCAAAGAAAACCCCGAAGAAACCCCCTCAGATTTACCCTATATTCTCGATAACGGTTTATTAAAAGTAGAAATAAGTCCCATAACCGGAGATATAACCAGTATCTATGACTATGAACTCAAAAAAGAAATACTTAGACCTCCCGGTAGTCAACTCCAAGCTTTTAGAGATGAAGGACAATACTGGGATGCTTGGAATATTGACCCTGATTACCAAAATCATCCCCTAAATCCACCTCAACTGCAAGAAATAAGCTGGTTAGAAATAGGTCCCCTTCGCTACTCTATTGAAGTAACTAAACAACTAAATCAATCTCAATGGCAACAAGTCTATCAACTAACTCATAACTCTAAAATACTCAAGGTAGTTAATAGAGTTGATTGGCGAGAAACTCATACACTCATCAAAGCGGCATTCCCCCTTAATTTACAGTGGGATAGAGTCACTTATGGAACAGCCTGTGGCGCTATTACTAGAGATATTTCTGATAGTACTAAATGGGAAGTATACGGACTGGGTTGGGCCGCCTGTGACGATTCATCTCAGAAAATAGGTGTTAGTATCCTTAGTGACTATAAATATGGCTATGATAGTCAATCTCAACAAATACGTTTAAGTTTATTACGGAGTTCCACCTGGCCGGATCCTAATGCTGACCAAGGTATTCATGAATTTACCTATGCTATTTACCCCTACTTAGGTAACTGGCAAGAGGCAAAGAGTAATAAAAAATCCCGAGAACTAAATCTACCCCTACAGGGGATTTTTTGGGAGCAGGGAGCTTTCGGAAGCAGGGAGCAAGGGAGCAGGGAGCAGGGAGCAGGGAGCAGGGAGCAGGGAGCAGGGAGCTTTCGGGAGCAGGGAGCAGGGGAGCAGGGAGCTTTCGGGAGCAGGGAGCAGGGGAGCAGGGAGCAGGGAGCAGGGAGCAGGGAGCTTTCGGGAGCAGGGAGCTTTCGGGAGCAGGGAGCTTTCGGGAGCAGGGGAGCGGGAAATAGGGAACTTGACCGAAACTCTCCTCAAAGTAATGACGACTGCTATATATCCCCAAATAGAGAGAAACTACCCGAAGGGTTAACGCCTGTAGGTAGTTTCTTAGATTTAGGTTCTCCTAATTTAATTCTCATGGCTTTTAAACCAGGAGTTACTCAATCTGATTGGATTTTACGCTGCTACGAAGCTTATGGAGAGGTAACCTCCATTAATCTCAGTAGCGATTTAGAATTGGCGATCGCTGCTTTTGTAGATATATTAGAAAATGATTTAACTGAGACAGTTAATCACTCTATACCACCTTGGAGAATTACTACCTTTCGGCTGCATTAATCTTCATGATCTTCAAAGGGATCATCTAAGTCAGCAGAAGGAGGTCCGAAAGATGTGTAAATAGAGAATCCCGTGATCCCAATTAGTACCGCCGCGATACTAATGCTAAGAACTGTTGCAGTTTCCATAAATAAAATTTATTATTCTTTGTTATTATTTTATAATATTACAGAACGTTAAGAAAATTTTTATTTTGGAGCAAAATGGCACAACAAACTCGTCTAGGAAACTTACTTAAACCTCTAAACTCTGAATATGGTAAGGTTACCCCCGGATGGGGAACTACTCCCGTGATGGCAGTTTTTATGCTATTGTTCTTCGTTTTTCTACTCATTATTCTTCAGTTGTACAATTCCTCCTTGTTACTTGAGAATATTGATGTAGATTGGCGCAGTCTTGGCTAGTTCATCTCAAAAAACTACCCAAATATCTTTTTGGGTAGTTTTTTTTGACAACTTATACAACTTAATAAATAAATAGTTGTAAAACTATCTGTTGATATTTGATATAAGTTTTGAGATAATAATTGAAAAAAACATTCTTAATTCTTAGTTTTCCCCTCCTGGTTAAGACGTTCGAGAACTTCTTCTGCGGTAATTAACCGTTTAAGCATTACTTGTCCAATTGCTGAATTTACCTGACTACTTTCTTGAGGAGGCTTAACCTCAACCATCAAAACGGCATCTTCTACCTTGTATAACCAGAGAATTTCTCCTTGTTCAGAAAATTTGATATTTAGACGCTCAATTTGTGGAGGACGTCCCCAGACATTCTCCTGCCATAAACCACCGAATTCCCAGACTCTGCCGACTTGCCAACCTTGAGATAAGAAAAAATATTTCACGCTACTATTCGCTTTTATAGTAAATTACCGATTATAATAATTGCTATTGTAGACGTCCATCCTGAAAGTCGGTTATAGTGGTAGCGAAAATATTGAACTGAGGTTCCCATCTTGTTACCTTACTAATTAATTGCGGTCGAACTCTATATAATTTTATGAGACCAACTAAAAATCAAACTCAAATCCTGAGGAAACTAGAAAAAATAAAAGGAGAAATAAGCGCTCAAGAACTATACCTAAAATTGCGAGAACAAGGATATAGTATTGGCTTAGCGACAGTATATCGGATTTTGAAATCTTTACACCTTGAAGGGAGAGTTCAAGAAAGAGTAAATATTCATGGAGAATCTCTATATAGCTTGATTAGTAAAACTCATCACCATCATCTCAATTGTATTAACTGCGGTGAGTCAATTCCTTTGGAAGATTGCCCTGTTAATCATAAGTTAAATAATTGGGGTCAAGAACAGAATTTCCAGGTTTACTATCATACATTAGAGCTATTTGGTTTATGTAACTCCTGCCATAAGAATTCGGAATAAATTCTCAATAAAAAACAAAAACTTTTTATGTGAGCAGGATTACTGTCCGTGAATGCTCTCCAGTTGTACATTTTCAAATCCTTATCCAGTATTAATTTTAACACGTGTGCTATAGTAACGATGGCAACTTTTGTAGAAACTGAACTTGGGCTTCTCGTAACTCTGCACTGGGACGAACTTTTTGAATATATTTAATGGCTTGTTCTGGACTTTCTCCCTTACTAACCAAATAAGCCGCCAAAAGTGTCCCAGTTCTCCGGTTTCCACTAGTACAATGCACAGCTACAGGCTGATTTTTGGCAATAATAGAATTAGCAAAAGCAGCAAATTCTTTCACCTGTGCGACAGTGGGAGCTTTTCCGCCAATGATAGGCAACCAAAGAGCCGCTAAACCTACCTGTTTGTACTCCTCAATCCCAGATGGTTCGTCCATAACCGAAACCAGTCCACCTAAACCCGCTTGATAAATTTGCTCTAAATCTTCTAATGGAGGTCGAGGCATTCCTGCTAATTTATCTGGAATAACCCACCAAACATAATCAGGATAAGAAATTAATTTAGACATAGATTACCTATCACATTGTTATTTTGATATTTTTGAGAATGTATCATTAGTTTTTCAATCTAATAATTATTGAGACATATAAAGAAAAGTGATCTCCTTCTGAACGGTTGCGAAGAATATGTTGAACAAAGTTGATAAGATCAAAAGTAAACAAGCAAGAAGCCTCCACTAATTGAACTGTGACCAATATTTTAGCCTCAGAAAAATTACTATTTAACCCCGCCGTAGCCGAAGCCAACGCTATTCCTATTATATTCGCCTTTCCTAATGAGTACAGTATTGGCATAACCAGCTTAGGATATCAGGTAGTTTGGGCTACTTTAGCTATGCGTCAGGATTTACAAGTCAGTCGTCTCTTTACTGATTGGCAGGAATCTTTACCCCAACAACCAGAAATAATCGGATTTTCTTTATCATGGGAATTAGATTATGGAAATATTTTTAATATTTTAGAATCTCTCAGTATACCTTTACACAGCATTGAGAGAAAAAACGCTCATCCTTTAGTATTTGGAGGAGGTCCAGTTTTAACTGCTAATCCTGAACCATTTGCCGTTTTTTTTGATGTGATTTTACTAGGAGATGGAGAAGAATTATTAGACCAATTTATAAACGCCTATCAGCAAGTGAGAAATGCTGATAGAATTACTAAACTACGCTATTTAGCTCAAGTACCAGGGATATATGTCCCGAGTCTCTATGAAGTAACCTATCAAAGTCCTGATGGGTTAATCAAGGATATTAGCCCTATTGATGGGGAAATTCCTCAAGAAATAGCTAAGCAAACATACAAGGGGAATAAATTATCTACTTCCACAGTTGTAACGGAAAAGGCAGCTTGGGAAAATATTTATATGGTGGAAGTGGTGCGCAGTTGTCCTGAAATGTGCCGCTTTTGTTTAGCTAGTTATTTGACTCTGCCTTTTCGTACCGCAAGCTTAACAGATTCTCTGATTCCAGCTATCAATAAGGGTTTACAAGTTACTAAACGTATTGGATTGCTGGGAGCTTCTGTAAGTCAACATCCAGAATTTGATAGCTTATTGGATTATTTAGCTCAACCAGAATATGATGATGTGAGAGTAAGTATTGCTTCAGTGCGTACTAATACTGTTTCCGAAAAACTAGCGAGAATATTAGCTTCTAGAGATACTCGCTCAATTACCATCGCTGTAGAAAGTGGTTCACCCAGAATTAGAGCAATTATCAATAAAAAGTTAGATAATCAAGAAATTATAGCAGCCGCTATCAATGCTAAAGCAGGAGGGTTAAAGGCGATGAAACTATACGGAATGGTGGGAATACCTGAAGAAGAGATGAGTGATTTAGAAGCAACAGTAGACATGTTGCAAGAAATCAAAAAAGCAGCTCCGGGCCTGCGTTTAACCTTTGGGTGCAGTACGTTTGTGCCCAAATCTCATACACCATTCCAATGGTTTGGAGTAAATTCAGAAGCAAAAAAAAGACTGAAGTGGCTGGAGAAACAATTAGGGCGAAATGGGATAGAGATACGACCAGAAAGTTATAATTGGTCGGTCATACAAGCATTAATATCTAGAGGCGATCGCCGTTTAAGTCAACTGTTGGAATTAACCCGGAGTTATGGAGATACTCTGGGGAGCTATAAAAGAGCCTTTAAAGAATTACGTGGTAAATTACCGCCTATGGAATATTATGTTCATGAAAATTGGTCTACGGAACAAATTCTGCCTTGGCAACATCTAAAAGGACCATTAAGTATAGAAACCTTGGAAAAACACCTTCACATTAGCAGTTACCAGTAAACTATAATTTAACTCAAGCTCTTTATGGAGATTTTTGCTTAAAAAAAATAGTCAAATGGATAATCTCAGTCAAAAAAATAAGGGCAAAAAAACCAATCACTGGCTGAAGTGGTACCGATGGTTGTCACCGGGGTTATTTGTGAAACGCTGGTTATTAATTAGCTTAACGGGTTTTTTTTTAACAGGCTTAGGAATAGCTATCTGGAGCCAATTAACCCCGGTAGATCGCTTTTTTGACCTAATATCTCGGGCTTTAGAAATAATTACCCAAATCGTTCCCAGTTATGTGTCAGGTCCTTTAGCGGTGATTTGTGGTTTATTTTTACTATTTTGGGGACAAAGTGGCACAGTGGGAACTATAACCAAAGTTTTAAAACCAGAAAATGATCAACAATTACTGGACTTGTTAATTAACCATCGCCGACTTAATCGAGGACCAAAAATAGTAGCTATTGGTGGTGGCACAGGACTATCTAACTTACTTAGGGGACTAAAAGAATATAGCGCTAACATTACAGCGATTGTGACAGTAGCAGATGATGGAGGTTCTTCAGGAAGACTACGTCGGGAAATTGGCGTTTTGCCCCCAGGAGATATTCGTAACTGTCTAGCGGCTTTGGCGGATCAAGAAAAATTACTCACAGAGTTGTTTCAATATCGCTTTCCTAGAGGAGATGGTTTAACTGGTCATAGTTTCGGTAACTTGTTTCTAACAGCTATGAGTGAAATAACCGGAGATTTAGAAAAGGCGATCGCCGCTAGTTCTCAAGTCTTAGCTGTAAGGGGAAGAGTTTTACCCGCTACTTTAAGTGATGTTCGTCTTTGGTGCAAAATGAGCGATGGCCGTATTATCGAGGGAGAATCGAAAATAGCCGAAGCTAAGGGAAAAATTGTGGAAATTGGTTGTAAACCAGCTAATCCTCAAGCCTTACCTGCCGCAGTCAGAGCGATTCAAGAAGCTGACTACCTGATTATTGGACCGGGAAGTCTCTATACTAGTATTATTCCCAACTTATTAGTTCCCGAAATTAGAGAGGCAATTGTTAATCTCAATAAACCTCGTATTTATGTGTGTAACATGATGACTGAACCAGGAGAAACTGATGGTTATGGAGTCTCAGATCATATTTTAGCCCTAGATAAAATATGTGGTCAAAAAAGTTTTGATACAGTTTTAGTTAATCGTAATCGTCCATCAGAAACAGCCTTACGCCGTTATGCGGCTCAAAATTCTCACCCAGTGTTTCTAGAACAAGAGGAAGTAACTAAATTAGGACGTGGTATAGTCTTAGCAGATATCTTGGAGGAAGATTCGGAAAATCACTATATTCGTCATAACTCTCAACTTCTGAGCCAAATTTTATTAAAATGGTATCAAAAAGCTTCTTAATCAACTGAATCATCATGAAGTTAAGACCGATTGCCAGATCTAATCACCAGATAAAAAAGACTTCCAATCCTCAAATAAGTCCGAGCAAAAAAACAACTAATCAGGGAAAAATTGATTTTTCTTGGTTTTATCTACCAACAACTGCTATTTTAACTATAGTAACAATTTGGTTATGTTTATTTGTAGCAGGCGCATTTACCCTAGGAGGAGTGCCAGCTTCGGTTTTTACTAAGTTTATTCAAGATCCAGTAGCAATAACCGCCTTTGTGAATAGAGATCGCAGCCTTCTCCATGACCGCTTACAGGAATTAGACATAGAGAAAATGATGAAAAATTATTATCGTCCTCAAATTTCCGATGAAATAGCTTTGGATTGGTATATTCATCAAATTTTTTACGATTGGACAGGATATGTGGGCAATAATTACTATGTTAATGCTCAAGATAAACTAGTATTAGGAGAAGAGGGGGCCAAAAGATTGCAACAAGAACTAGAACCAACACCAAAGATTCAATGGAACGGTTTTCCATCAAATTAACTAGTAAAATCCGCTTTTTCTGCCATAGTCATTCTTCATAAATAAGTGTTATATTGAAAGAATATAATAATCGTCTATGATTATGAGAGTTGCTTATCAGTATGTTTATAAAAGGTAAAGAATTAAAAAATTTTTAATACACTTGGGAGAAGGAGATCATTCACCAGAGAATTAAACCAGTGAAAATCTTAATCTTTGAAGTTGGGAAGAACTGATTAAATAAGAATAACAAAAAAATTAATCAAGGAGTATAATTAAATAAAACAAAATGACAATAGATAATATTAGCTTACGAACAGAATTTTTAAATACGCAGGTAATAACTAGAAATACAGGAAAACGCCTAGGAGTAGTAAAAGAGTTACTAGTAGATGTAGACAGTAGAGAAGTAGTGGCGTTAGGACTAAGAGATAATCGGTTTTCTATGTCAGGACTGCCCAAATATATGTATTTAAGTAATATAAGTCAAGCGGGAGACGTAATTCTAGTAGAAGATGAAGACGTAATAGAAGATATAGAAATAGAAATTTACAGTAAACTAGTAAATAGCGAAGTAATAACAGAAACAGGAGAACCACTAGGTAAAGTTCGAGACTTTCAATTTTCCCTGACAGATGGAAAAGTATCT
Organism: Johannesbaptistia floridana; assembly: GCF_057440575.1. Classification (NCBI taxonomy): domain Bacteria; kingdom Bacillati; phylum Cyanobacteriota; class Cyanophyceae; order Chroococcales; family Cyanothrichaceae; genus Johannesbaptistia; species Johannesbaptistia floridana. The sequence goes on along the minus strand of NZ_JALKVM010000105.1, from coordinate 12,017 downwards.
TCAATAATCATCGCTTCTATAGGTTACTCTCAAATTCCAGAGCAACTAATCAGTACATACGAACTATCAATGGACGAAGTAATTAGTAGTGGTCCAGATAGATTGATAGTGTTTGAAAGTGCAGAAGATAGGTTAACTCAAATTAGTGTAGGATTATTAGAACGTTTAGGAATTGGTACACCTCCCTGGGAAAAAGAAGACGAAAGTTATTACCCTCCAGTTACACCAGCAGAAAATCAACTACCTAGCCGCATACCTGTAAGGACGCCCATAACGGAAAGAGTAGAAGAAAAGATACCTGTAGCAGAAGAAAACTGGAGTGAAGACGATTGGGAAGATCCTTATGCAACCGCAGCGCCAGAAGCCAGACAAGCAGAATCAATTCGCTATCGAGAAGAACCATATCAAGAATATGCAGAGGAGATAGAAGAAGATAATTGGAGTGAAAGCTATGATTCACAGCCAGTAGGGCCGCCAGTATACGAACCTCGCAATCAAGTACAAGAACAAGTACAAGAATATGATAGAGAGTATGAATACGATTACCAGGATCAAGAAATAGAAAATGATATCTGGGATGACGACGTCAAACCAGAACCCCTTCAACCACCACCAATTAGTATACCTGAGAAAGAAAAATCACCCGAATACGAAGAAGAAACAGGATATTAATGCAGGGCATCATGGTAGTGGGAACGACTTCTCACGCAGGCAAATCATTTTTAACTAGTGGGTTATGTCGCCTACTAGCCCGCGAGGGCCTAAGAGTAACCCCTTTTAAAGGGCAAAATATGGCTCTCAACGCCTACGTTACCAAGACAGGAGGGGAAATAGGTTACGCTCAAGCAGTACAAGCCTGGGCGGCCAAAACAGAACCAAGAGTAGAAATGAATCCCATTTTACTCAAACCCCAAGGCAATATGACGTCTCAAGTAATCATACTAGGCAAAGCTGCGGGAATAACTACAGCATCTTCTTACTATAGAGAGTATTTTCAGCGGGGTTGGCAAACAATAACAGAATCTTTAGAGAAATTAGCTATAAGTAATGATATTGTGGTCTGTGAGGGTGCAGGGAGTCCCGCGGAAATTAATCTAAAACATCGTGATTTGACCAATATGCGTGTAGCCAAGCATCTTCAAGCTAGTACGATTCTAGTAGTAGATATAGACCGTGGAGGTGCTTTTGCTCATGTAGTGGGAACTTTAGCCCTGTTAGAGCCAGAAGAGCGCTCCCTGGTGAAAGGCATTGTGATTAACAAGTTTCGCGGCGATGTATCTCTGTTAGAATCAGGAATTACCTGGTTAGAAGAGTATACGAATATTCCTGTATTGGGGGTAATTCCTTGGACAGAAAAACTCCTACCTGCGGAGGATTCTTTAGATTTATTAGAAAGACGTTCCCGCAAGCACAATTGTGATTTGACTATAAAGGTTATTCGTCTACCACGTATCTCTAATTTTACTGACTTTGACCCTCTAGAGGCAGAAAGTACCGTAGCTGTAGAATATATTAGCCCTAATGATAGTTTAGGGAACCCTGATGCAGTGATTATACCTGGTTCTAAAACCACAATCTCTGACTTAAAAACTCTATACAGTAGCGGCATGGCTAGTCAACTGCAAAACTATGTGGCTTCAGGAGGTACGATTATGGGTATATGTGGGGGTTTCCAAATGTTAGGCTCTCAATTACTAGACCCAAACAGTAGCGAAGGTGAGATAACCGCCTACCCTGGCTTAAATCTTTTACCTATTACCACCACTATCGATAGTAAAAAAATTGTCCGCCAAAGAATAGTAGATTCCTGTTATTCTCAAGCTAAGATGACAGTGACAGGCTTTGAAATTCACCAAGGAATAACTACCTGTATAGAGGGTGAAACTAAGGAAATAATGCCCCTGTTTACAGACTCTAGTCTCGGTATGGTTAATAAGAATCAGAGAATTTGGGGTTGTTATTTACATGGGTTGTTAGATAATGGTAATTGGCGACGTTTTTGGTTAAATATATTGCGGCAAAAACGGGGTTTATCACCCTTATCAGAGAAGATTTCTCACCATCAACAACAACGAGAAAAAACTTTAGAGGCGATCGCCGATTTACTTACTGAACATTTAAATCTTTCTTTAATTAAAAAATATATAGAGATAAAGTCATGACTGTACAAATTCGCTTTTTACCCGATGATGTGGTTATTGAAGCTGAACCAGGAGAACCACTTCTCTCGGTAGCTGAAAAAGCCGGAGTATTTATACCCACAGGCTGTCTAATGGGTTCTTGTCATGCCTGTGAAGTAGAATTAGAAGATGGTCAATCTATATGTGCTTGTATTACCTCAGTTCCTCTTGGTAAGTCTCAAATAACGATTAATCTTTATAGCGATCCTGTTTGGTAGTGTAACAAAGGTGTTGAAATAGCTAAATCTCTCTACCAAATCCATACTTATTAACTTGAGGCAAGGAGTTGGGATTTTTCCCACGAGATAATAAGGTTAAATAATTGCTTCAAATATTTTCTTGTTCTGATTCTACAAATCTTAAGAAAATATTAAGATTACATAGTACGAGTTCACATTTATAATCAGGATAAATTCTAGTATATAATATCATTTCCCCTAAAAAAATGCGAGAAATATAAGTAAAGGAAGGAACAGTATACATAGCAAGGTTTTTGTGGTGTAATATTATTTAATAATAGAATATTTATTTTGAGCATTTTTTAATCAATTTGAGATAAGAGATTTTTCCTCATATATTACTTATTGTAAACAGGGTAAAAAAAATACATTATAATAAAGAAAATTATCTTACTTCCATACAAGAATAGAGATTGGCAAAATGGATATTAGACCACAAATCCCTGACAATAACGGAAACATCAAATTTAATAAACTCGAAGCTCTAAAAAATGACCGTCTAGCCAGAATAATTGGTGTGGAATTGGCACAAGTGTATCAATCCTATGAGAAGCTCGGTTTCACAAGAGATAATGTACCAGAAAACTCTTCAATAAAATTGTCTGGAAATAATGAAATGGTGTTGATGGAGTTCATTGCTCAAGATGAAGACAAGACAAAATCATTAGTTAATCGAATAAAAAGTTTAGGAGCACAGGAAACAGCGACTTTTGGAGTGGTCACCTCTGGTTGGTTTCCCATACAAGAGTTAGCTAATTTAGAAAAGTTAGCTGAATTAAATTTTGCTCGTCCTGTACCTGAAGCAATAACAAGGATTGGCGACACTACCAGCCAAGCAGATGTATCGATGAAAGCAGATGTAGCTCGCAGCACATTTAATATTGATGGTAGTGGTGTCAAAGTAGGTGTACTCTCTGATAGCTACAATGATCTCAATGGCGCCTCTGGAACTGTTGCTAGTGGAGATTTACCAGGAGCTGGCAATCCCTTTGGTAACACTAACCTTGTTCAAGTACTCCAAGATTTCAGTGGAGGGGGAATAGATGAAGGCCGGGGTATGCTAGAGTTAATACATGATGTAGCTCCAGGTGCCGATTTAGCTTTTCACACTGCTTTTCCTACTCCAAGTGTTTTTGCCCAAGGCATTATCAACTTGGCTAACGCAGGTGCTGATGTAATTGTAGATGACATATTTTATCTGAATGAACCATTTTTCCAAGATGGAATAATTACTCAAGCTGTAGACCAAGTTGTAGCTCAAGGCATTCCCTTTTTCTCTGCTGCCGGTAACGATGCTCAAAATTCTTATGAGAGCGAATTTCGTGGTGTTCAAGATACACTTTTTAGTGGTAACTATTTATTGCACGACTTTGATCCAGGACCAAATGAAGATGTTCTGCAAGAATTTGAGCTCCAAGCAGGTGAAAGTATTCGATTGTCTTTTCAGTGGGACCAACCGAATGCTTCAGCAGGTGGTGCAGGCTCGGCAAATGATCTGGATATCTATATACTTGATAGTACTGGTTCGTTACTAGCGAGTAGTATAGATTTTAATGTAGGAGCAGATGCTATAGAATTACTATCCTTCACTAACACTGGTTCGACTGACACTTTTTCCCTACTAATAGGTCAGTTTATTGCGGAAGGGGGGCCAACACCGGGATTGATTAAATATATTGATTTTTTGGGGGGTACAAGTGATGCTGAATACTTTACCAACAGTTCCACAGTATTTGGTCATCCCAACGCAGCAGGAGCAAGCGGCGTAGGAGCTGCTTTTTATTCTGAAACTCCAGAATTTGGCACTAATCCACCTCTTTTAGAATCATTTTCCTCCCTTGGGGGAACTCAAATTTTATTTGATACCGCAGGAAATCGCTTGGCTACTCCCATTGACCGTGAACAACCCAGAATAGTAGCCCCTGATGGGACAAATACCACCTCTTTTGGTTTTAGTGATCCTGAGAATGATGGGTTTCCAAATTTCTTCGGCACTTCAGCCGCAGCACCACACGCAGCAGCAGTAGCAGCTTTGATGTTAGAGGTAAATCCAAATCTTACTCCCCAAGAGATATACGATGCCCTGGAACAGACTGCTATTGATATGGAAACACCAGGTTTTGACCTGAAAAGTGGTTTTGGTTTAATTCAGGCAGATGCAGCAGTAGCAGAGATCGCACCACAACCAGAACCAGGAGTTATAGAATTCGATGCAGCAACTTATACAGTAAACGAAGATGGCACGACTACAACTAATATTACCTTAATCAGAACAGTTGGAAGCGATGGCGCTGTAGATATTACGGTAACACCCACAGATGGGACAGCAACGGCACCCGGTGACTACGATAACACCCCAATAGTAGTAAGCTTCGCTGATGGAGAAACAAGTAAAACAGTAACGATTCCTATCGTTGACGATAGCGATGTAGAAGGAGATGAAACCATTAATCTAGCTCTTTCTAATCCCACCAATGGTGCAAGTGTAGGGACTCAGGATACGGCAACCCTCACCATTATAGACAACGTCGTCCCTGTTCCCGGCACGATTGAATTTAACTCAGCAACTTATACAGTAAACGAAGATGGAACTACTACAACTAATATTACCTTAATCAGAACAGTTGGAAGTGATGGAGCTGTAGATATTACGGTAACACCTACAAATGGCACAGCAACGGCACCAGGTGACTATGATAACACACCAATAGTAGTAAGCTTCGCTGATGGAGAAACAAGTAAAACAGTCACTATTCCTATCGTGGATGATAGCGATGTAGAAGCAGATGAAACCATTAATATAGCTCTTTCTAATCCCACCAATGGTGCTAGTGTAGGGAATCAGGATACGGCAACCCTCACCATTATAGACAATGATGACCACAATGATGACCAGGGATCTCAAGACACCATTGAAGGAACCGCAGGAAATGACACCATAATAGGTACTAATGATGCCGAAGAAATTCGCGGCTTAGAAGGGGATGATGTCCTAAGAGCAGAAGGTGGAAATGATACCCTAGATGGAGGACCAGGAAGCGATCGCCTTTTAGGTGGAGCTGGCGCCGATACCTTTTTGGTCTTATCTGGGGAAGGGAAAGATATCATCAATGACTTTGTTCGTGGTGAAGACAAATTGAGTAGTGATCTAGATTTTGCTGAGCTGAATCTTGACATCAGGAATGGTAATGTTAATATTGTAAACAGTAATAATACTGATATTTTCGCAGTCCTGAGAAATACCACAGAGTTTACTCAATCAGATTATGTTAAGAAAGCAGACCAACAAACAGACCCAGGAGTGATTCAATTCAACTTTGCTAGTTACAGTGTCAATGAAGATGGCACGACTAATACGGCTATTACCTTAGTGAGAACAGTTGGAAGTGATGGAGCTGTAGATATTACGGTAACACCAACAGATGGCACAGCAACAGCCCCAGGTGACTATGATAACACAGCAGTAATAGTAAGCTTCGCTGATGGTGAAACAAGTAAAACAGTAACGATTCCTATCGTTGACGATAGCGATGTAGAAGCAGATGAAACCATTAATCTAGCTCTATCTAACCCAACCAATGGTGCAAGTGTAGGTAGTCAAAATATGGCAACCCTCACGATTATAGACAATGATGACCACAATGATGACCAGGGATCTCAAGACACCATTGAAGGAACCGCAGGAAATGACACCATAATAGGTACTAATGATGCCGAAGAAATTCGCGGCTTAGAAGGGGATGATGTCCTAAGAGCAGAAGGTGGAAATGATACCCTAGATGGAGGACCAGGAAGCGATCGCCTTTTAGGTGGAGCTGGCGCCGATACCTTTTTGGTCTTATCTGGGGAAGGGAAAGATATCATCAATGACTTTGTTCGTGGTCAAGATCTGTTGAGCAGCGATCTAGATTTTGCGGAGATCAGCACTTTTGTAAATAATGGCAACCTGAATATTGTAGACAGCAATACTAATGCTATTTTCGCCGTGCTGAGAAATACTACTGAGTTGACTCAATCCGATTATATTCCTGTTAGCAATATAGCTTAGTCAAGTTTGTGATAGCTAAATCTTCTTCTCACTGAATAAAAATACCTCGTCAGAAGACGAGGTATTTAAGCTATAAAAGCTAACTAGTTAGATTAGCCAAGTAATATCATGCCCGCTTATATACTTACGATTAAATTACCATTGATGATGTTTTCGGTCTTTTTAAGGAGAAGAACATTAATGGCGACTGCTATATCTTTTTGTAGTGCTTATTAACGCGGAGTCAGAAGAACCCCAAATCTTAAGAAACTCTTAAATATTTATAATAAAAAAAATATTTTAAAATGCTCAATTCCACTCTATGAAATATTTTCAGCCCTTTTAAATTTTTGATTACAATAAGATAATACGATATAATCAAGAAATAACTTACTCATTCAAACAGAGAGAACGACAACATGGATATTGGACAACAAATACCTGATAATATAGAAGGTTTCAAATTTAGTAACATCAAAACTCTAAAAAATAACCCTCTAGCCAGAAAAATTGGTGTGGAATTAGCACAACTGTATCAATCATTCGAGGATTTCGGTTTCACAACAAATAATTTACCAGACAACTCTTCAATAAAATTGTCTGGAAATAATGAAATGGTGTTGATGGAGTTCATTGCTAAATCTGAAGACAAGACAACATCATTAGTTAATCAATTAAAAAGTTTAGGAGCAAAAGAAACCGCGACTTTTGGAGTGGTCACCTCTGCTTGGCTTCCCATAAAAGAGTTACCTAATTTAGAAAAATTCGCTGAATTAAATTTTGCTCGTCCTGCACCTGAAGCGATAACAAACATTGGTGCAACTACCAGCCAAGCAGATGTATCAATGAAAGCAGACGTAGCTCGCAGCACCTTTAATATTGATGGGAGTGGAGTCAAAGTAGGTGTACTGTCTGATAGCTACAATTTTCTCAATGGCGCTTCTGGAACTGTTGCTAGTGGAGACTTACCAGGATCTGGCAATCCCTTTGGTAACACTAACCCTGTTCAAGTACTCCAAGACTTCAGTGGAGGGGGAATAGATGAAGGCCGGGGTATGCTAGAATTAATACATGATGTAGCTCCAGGTGCCGATTTAGCTTTTCATACTGCAGCTCCTACTCAAAGTGTTTTTGCCCAAGGCATTATCAGCTTGGCTAATGCAGGTGCTGATGTAATTGTAGATGACATACGTTATTTTGCTCAACCATTTTTCCAAGATGGAATAATTAGTCAAGCGGCAAGCCAAGTTGTGGATCAAGGAATTCCCTTTTTCTCGGCAGCTGGTAACCAGGCCCAAAATTCTTATGAGAGCGTATATCGTGGTGTTCAAGGTACAATTTTTGGTGATCCCTATTTATTGCACGACTTTGATCCAGGACCAAATCAAGACTTTCTGCAAGACTTTCAGCTCCAAACAGGTGAAAGGATTCAATTGTCTTTTCAGTGGGACCAACCAAATGCTTCAGCAGGTGGTGCAGGCTCGGCAAATGATTTGGATATCTTTGTATTTGACAGTTCTGGTTCGTTAAGAGCGTTTAGTGCAGATGTCAATGTAGGAGGAGATGCTGTAGAATTACTCTCCTTCACTAACACTGGTTCGACTGATACTTTTTCCCTAGTAATAGGTCAGTTTCTTGGTGCAGGAGGGCCAGCACCAGGTTTTATTAAATATGTTGATTTTCGCGGGGGCACAAATGATGCTCAATACTTTACCAATAGTTCCACAGTATTTGGTCATCCCAATGCAGAGGGTGCAAGCGCGGTAGGAGCTGCCGCTTATTTTCAAACCCCTGAATTTGGCACTAATCCACCTCTTTTAGAATCATTTTCCTCCCTTGGGGGAACTCCAATTTTATTTGATACCGCAGGAAATCGCCTGGCTACTCCCATTGACCGTGAACAACCCAGAATAGTAGCGCCTGATGGTACAAATACCACATCTTTTGGTTTTAGTGATTTTGAGGGTGATGGGTTCCCTAATTTCTTCGGTACTTCAGCCGCGGCACCTCACGCAGCAGCAGTAGCAGCTTTGATGTTAGAGGCAAATCCAAATCTTACTCCCACAGAGATATACAATGCCCTAGAACAGACTGCTATTGATATGCAAACACCAGGTTTTGACCTGAAAAGTGGTTTTGGTTTAATTCAGGCAGATGCAGCAGTAGCAGAGATCGCACCACAACCAGAACCAGGAGTTATAGAATTCGATGCAGCAACTTATACAGTAAACGAAGATGGCACGACTACAACTAATATTACCTTAATCAGAACAGTTGGAAGCGATGGCGCTGTAGATATTACGGTAACACCCACAGATGGGACAGCAACGGCACCCGGTGACTACGATAACACCCCAATAGTAGTAAGCTTCGCTGATGGAGAAACAAGTAAAACAGTAACGATTCCTATCGTTGACGATAGCGATGTAGAAGGAGATGAAACCATTAATCTAGCTCTTTCTAATCCCACCAATGGTGCAAGTGTAGGGACTCAGGATACGGCAACCCTCACCATTATAGACAACGACGTCGCTGTTCCCGGCACGATTGAATTTAACTCAGCAACTTATACAGTCAACGAAGATGGCACAGCAGCTACAGCAATTACCTTAATCAGAACAGGTGGAAGTGATGGGGCTGTAAATATTACGGTAACACCAACCAATGGCACGGCAACGGCCCCAGGTGACTACGATAACACACCAGTAGAAGTAAGCTTCGCTGATGGTGAAACAAGTAAAACTGTAACTATTCCTATCGTTGATGATAGCGATGTAGAAGTAGATGAAACCATTAATCTAGCTCTTTCTAACCCGACTAACGGCGCTAGTGTAGGTAGTCAAAATACGGCAACTCTCACCATCATCGATAACGACGTCGCTGTTCCAGGCACGATTGAATTTAACTCAGCAACTTATACAGTCAACGAAGATGGCACAGCAGCTACAGCAATTACCTTAATCAGAACAGGTGGAAGTGATGGGGCTGTAAATATTACGGTAACACCAACCAATGGCACGGCAACGGCCCCAGGTGACTACGATAACACACCAGTAGAAGTAAGCTTCGCTGATGGTGAAACAAGTAAAACTGTAACTATTCCTATCGTTGATGATAGCAATGTAGAAGTAGATGAAACCATTAATCTAGCTCTTTCTAACCCGACTAACGGCGCTAGTGTAGGTAGTCAAAATACGGCAACTCTCACCATCATCGATAACGACGTCGCTGTTCCAGGCACGATTGAATTTAACTCAGCAACTTATACAGTCAACGAAGATGGCACAGCAGCTACAGCAATTACCTTAATCAGAACAGGTGGAAGTGATGGGGCTGTAAATATTACGGTAACACCAACCAATGGCACGGCAACGGCCCCAGGTGACTACGATAACACACCAGTAGAAGTAAGCTTCGCTGATGGTGAAACAAGTAAAACTGTAACTATTCCTATCGTTGATGATAGCAATGTAGAAGTAGATGAAACCATTAATCTAGCTCTTTCTAACCCGACTAACGGCGCTAGTGTAGGTAGTCAAAATACGGCAACTCTCACCATCATCGATAACGACGTCGCTGTTCCAGGCACGATTGAATTTAACTCAGCAACTTATACAGTCAACGAAGATGGCACAGCAGCTACAGCAATTACCTTAATCAGAACAGGTGGAAGTGATGGGGCTGTAAATATTACGGTAACACCAACCAATGGCACGGCAACGGCCCCAGGTGACTACGATAACACACCAGTAGAAGTAAGCTTCGCTGATGGTGAAACAAGTAAAACTGTAACTATTCCTATCGTTGATGATAGCAATGTAGAAGTAGATGAAACCATTAATCTAGCTCTTTCTAACCCGACTAACGGCGCTAGTGTAGGTAGTCAAAATACGGCAACTCTCACCATCATCGATAACGACGTCGCTGTTCCAGGCACGATTGAATTTAACTCAGCAACTTATACAGTCAACGAAGATGGCACAGCAGCTACAGCAATTACCTTAATCAGAACAGGTGGAAGTGATGGGGCTGTAAATATTACGGTAACACCAACCAATGGCACGGCAACGGCCCCAGGTGACTACGATAACACACCAGTAGAAGTAAGCTTCGCTGATGGTGAAACAAGTAAAACTGTAACTATTCCTATCGTTGATGATAGCAATGTAGAAGTAGATGAAACCATTAATCTAGCTCTTTCTAACCCAACCAATGGCGCAACTGTAGGAACTCAGGATAGGGCTACTCTCACCATTATCGATAATGATCAACCAGTTGCTATCCCAGGAGTGATTCAATTCAACTTGGGTAGTTACAGTGTAAATGAAGATGGCACAGCAGCTACAGCAATTACCTTAATAAGAACAGGTGGAAGCGATGGCGCTGTAAATATTACGGTAACACCAACAAATGGCACAGCAACGGCGCCAGGTGACTACGATAACACACCAGTAGTAGTAAGCTTCGCTGATGGTGAAACAAGTAAAACTGTAACTATTCCTATCGTTGATGATAGCGATGTAGAAGGAGATGAAACCATTAATCTAGCTCTTTCTAACCCAACCAATGGTGCTAATGTAGGTAGTCAAAATACGGCGACTCTCACCATTATAGACAATGATCAATCTGGAACAAATCCAGACACCATTGAAGGAACCGCGGCAAATGATACCCTAATAGGGACTAGTGATGGGGAAATCATTAGAGGATTAGAAGGAAATGATGTGATAAGAGCAGAAGGAGGAGATGATACCCTAGAGGGAGGACCGGGAAGCGATCGCCTTTTAGGTGGAGCTGGCGCCGATACCTTTTTGGTCTTATCTGGGGAAGGTAAAGATACCATCAATGACTTTGTTAGCGGTCAAGATCTGTTGAGCAGCGATCTAGATTTTGCTGAGATCAGCACTTTTGTAAATAATGGCAACCTGAATATTCTAAACAGCAATACTAATGCTATTTTCGCAGTCCTGAGGAATACTACTGTGTTAACTCAACAGGATTATGTTAAGCAAAGAACCCAACCAACAGACCCAGGAGTGATTCAATTCAACTTGGGTAGTTACAGTGTAAATGAAGATGGCACAGCAGCTACAGCAATTACCTTAATAAGAACAGGTGGAAGCGATGGCGCTGTAAATATTACGGTAACACCAACAAATGGCACAGCAACGGCGCCAGGTGACTACGATAACACACCAGTAGTAGTAAGCTTCGCTGATGGTGAAACAAGTAAAACTGTAACTATTCCTATCGTTGATGATAGCGATGTAGAAGGAGATGAAACCATTAATCTAGCTCTTTCTAACCCAACCAATGGTGCTAATGTAGGTAGTCAAAATACGGCGACTCTCACCATTATAGACAATGATCAATCTGGAACAAATCCAGACACCATTGAAGGAACCGCGGCAAATGATACCCTAATAGGGACTAGTGATGGGGAAATCATTAGAGGATTAGAAGGAAATGATGTGATAAGAGCAGAAGGAGGAGATGATACCCTAGAGGGAGGACCGGGAAGCGATCGCCTTTTAGGTGGAGCTGGCGCCGATACCTTTTTGGTCTTATCTG